>DATHND010000138.1:0-35851 GCA_035486335.1 Solirubrobacteraceae bacterium | reverse complement strand
GTCGGCGACGCGGAGGCGCGCGCGGCGGCGATCCTCGACCGCAACTGGAGCACCGTCGAGGAGACCGCCGCGGCGCTGATGGAGCACGAGACGCTGTCAGGCGTCGCGCTCGACGCCGTGCTCTCGACCGTCCGCGAGACGACGCTCGAGGAGCTCCGTCACGTCCGTCGCACCGCGCCGCCGCGGTTCACGGCACGCGACAAGGACGCGCAGTGAGCGCGGCCCGCCCGACGTTCCGGGCTCGTCCCGCGCGCCGCCGGCTTCCCTCGCCGGCGCTCGTCATCTCGCTGATCGCGCTCGTCTTCTCGACGACCGGCCTCGCCGACGCGGCGCGTCACGCGGTCGTCGCCGCGTTCGCCGGGCACGTCGTCAGCACGCAGCCGCACGCCGGCGGCGTCCTGCTGCTCGGCAAGAACCGCAAATTCCCGGCGTCGGCGATCCCGACGGTCAAAAACGCCTCTCACGTGGGCGGCAAGACCCCCGAACAGCTCGCGGGCACGTGCCCGCCGGCGACGGTCGACCTGGGCTCGTGGTGCCTGGACACCGCGCCCTATCCGGTCACGAACGCGCAGGCCGGTCAGAACAACTTCGTCTTCGCGAGCAAGGCGTGCGTGGCCGAAGGCGGCTGGCTGCCGACGGCGGCGCAGCTGCTCGGCGCCGCCAGCCGCGTGAAGCTCGAGTCGACGATCCACGACTCGCAGCTGACCGCGACGGTCCCGCTCGACCCGAGCCGCGGCCTGAAAGACCAGCGCGAGATGACCTCGACGCTCGTGACGACCGAAGCGGGCTCGGCCGCCGCCGGCTTCGAGGGCGTCAGCGAAGGCTCGACCGGGAACCCACGTCAGGGTCAGGCCAACCCCGTTCCGCTGCCGGCGAACCCGCTGCCCGAATCGCTTCAGTACGTGACCGTCTACAGCAACGGCACGAAGGGCGGCTTCGCCGGCTCCGAGCCGGTCACCGATCCCGAGAACTTCCGCTGCGCCTTCAACAAGACGCCCGGCGCGCTCAACAAAAACGAATCCTGAGGGCTGTCGTGAGGTTCCACGAGCCCGCGCTCTCGAAGAGGTTGGCGTCGCGGTCGGGGTCGGTGACGCGGTCGGCCGAGCGCCGCCTCGCCGCGCTCGTCGCGCTCGGGTGTCTCGCGCTGGTGCTCGCCTGCGCGCAGCAGGCCCGCGCTGTGATCATCCCGGCGAGCACGATCGACGGGCCGAGCGAGGAGATCCTCGGCTTCGGCGGCGTCGCGATGGCCGAAGACGGCACCGGTGGGCTCGTCTACCTCAAGCGCGTCGAAGGTGTGGCCCACGTGTTCGTCTCGCGCTACGTCGAAGGCCACTGGCTCGCGCCGATCCGCGTCGACACGGAACAGCCCTTCGCTGCGAGCTGGCCGCGAATCGCCGCCGCGAACGGCGGCGAGCTCGTCGTCATCTGGGCGACGCCGTTCGCGACCGAACACGAACGCCCGGTCGACGAGCTGCTCGGCGCGACGCTCGGCCCCGGCTCCTCGTCGTTCGGGCGGGCGATTCTCGTCGATCCGAACATCGCCAGCGGGAACGGCACGTCGCCCGATCTCGTGATGAGCTCGACCGGCCAGGCGGACGTCGTCTACCGGGTCGTTCACGGCGGTGTCTCGACGGTGATCCTGCGCCCCGGCGACGTCGTCGAGGACGTGCGCGTCGCGCACTTCGACGGCGAGCGCTGGTCGCCGCTCGGCGCGATCAATCGCGACCCCGGCCTCTCGATGCGCCCGCCGACCCAGGTCAACGCGCCGCAGATCGCGATCGGCCCGACGGGCAACGGCGTCGTCGTCTGGCAGGAGCCGGAAATCAACGGCGTCGCGCGGATCTGGGCGCGGCGTCTGTTCGGCGCGACGCTGGACTTCGTCCTGCCCGTCAGCGCGGCGAGCTTCAACGGCGTGCCGATCGGCGACGACGCCGACGCGCCGGCCGTCGCGATCTCGCGACTGGGCCAGGCCGAGGTCGCCTACCGCCAGAACGTCGGGCAGGGCTCGCCGCTGCCCGGGCCTCGCATCTTCCTCAACACGCTGCCCGACGGGGAATCGGTCAACGGGTCGGAGTTCCTCGGCGCGGGCATCGCCGACGCCGCCGTCCCGGGAGGGGCGAGCGCGAGCATCGGCCCGCCGAGCATCGACATCGACGAGAAGCAGGACCTGCGGATCCTCTACGACGCGAACGGCGCGCCGCGCGTGGTCGCGGGCACCGACAAGGGATTGTCGGGCTCGCTCACGCTCGGCCCCGGCTTCGCCGGCCCCGAAACGTCCTCGGCGAGCGTGATGAACCCGGATGGCGGCGGGGTGTCGGCTTGGCCGAGCGCCAACGCCGCCGGCCAGGCGGCCGTCGCCGTGCGCGAGGACTTCCCCGATGGCGCGGTCCAGACCGCGCTCATCGGCGGTGGCGCGGGCGGCGAAGTCGGCGAACTCAGCGTCGGGCGTTCGGGACTCGGCGATGGCCTAGTCGCCTTCCGTCAGGGCCCGATCGGTCACGCCGCGATCGTCGCCACGCAGGCCACAACGCCGCCCGCGCCGTTCTTCCTGACGGCGCCGAGCAACTGGATCAAGCCCTCCCAGGCCGCGATCACCTGGGTGGAAGCGACGAGCGCGAACGGGCCGATCGCGTACCGCATCGTCCTCGACGGACGTATCGCGACGGCGCCGTCACACGCGCTCGCGGCCCGTCTGCCGACCAGCGGTCTGGACAGCGGAGTCCATCACGTGCAGGTGCTCGCGACCGACATCGACGGGCAGGAGACGCTCAGCGGCGCGACCACGCTGCGGATCGACGGGCAGCCGCCGACGGTCAAGGTCTTTACCTCGGGCGGCGGCGGCTCGGTGACGGTCAAGGTCCACGACGCCGGCGTCGGCGTCGAGACGGCCGCGATCCGCGTCAGCTTCGGCGATGGCGCGAGCGGGCACGGCAAGACGTCGTTCCGGCATCGCTACGCCCGCGGTGGGATCTACACGGTCGTCGTGCACGTGCGCGACAAGCTCGGCAACCAGGCGACCGTGCGCAGGTTGGTGAGCGTCCGATGAGGCGCGCGCGCGCGATCCTCGCCTGCGCCGCGCTCGCGCCGCTGTGGGGCGCCGTCGCGCCAGCGCGCGGCGACGTGTTCGGCCCGATCGGGCTCGCCTCAGTGGGCGCGGCGCCCGGCAGCTCCTTCGTGCAGCAGGCCGACTTCGCCAACGATTCCGCGCTTTCGGGCGACGGCCGCTACGTCGCGTTCGACGGATCGTTCGCGGGGCACAGGGGCGTCTTCCGCCGCGACCTGCTGACGGGTGAGGTCGCGACCGTCGCCGAAGGCGACGCGATGCTCCCGTCGATCAGCGCCGACGGGCGCTATGTGAGCTTCACGACGACGGCGCGCCTGGACCCCGCGGACGACGCCAACGAAGCGCCCGACGTGTACGTCCGCGACATGGACAACCCCAACACGGCGCCGTGTCAGGCAGGCGAAGGGGCGCCACCGTGCGCCTACGCGCTCGCCTCGGCCGTCGACGGCTCGACGGTCGGCCTCTCCTACGAATACGGCGCGAACCGCGCGTTCGAACAGGCCCACTACGGCTCGGTCGCGAGCGGCCGCTCGGCGCTCAGCGCGAACGGGCGCGAGGTCGCCTTCGAGACGACGGCGATCTCCAACCTCGCCAACCCCAACCGCGGCGCGGCCGGCGGCGTCGAAGAACCAAAAACGCCGGCCGCGCAGGTCGCCGTGCGCGACCTCGAAACGAATACGACGACGCTCGTCAGCGCGCGCTACGACCCGTCGACCCGCGGTCCCCAGCTCAACGTCGCGGGCCAGCCCGAACCGACGCCGGCGAGCGCCGAAGGCGGCTTCGGCGCGGTCTACCCGAGCGGGTCTGAAATACCTCCGTTTCCCTCCGCCTACGCCGGCGCCTCGCTCAGCGCCGACGGCTCGACCGTCGCGTGGATGGGACAGCAGATCAGCCAGCAGGCGCCGGTCATGTCGGGCGGCGACCTCGCCGACGCACCGAGCTACACCGAGCCGCTGTGGCGGCGGATCGGCGAAGGGCAGGGGGCGCCGACGCGTCGCGTGACAGGCGGCTCGGACCCGACCAACCCAGCCTGCGAAGCGAGCGGCGAGACGCGACTGCCCCCGCCGCCGCCGACGCTGGCCGATCCGTGTCAGGGCCCCCTCGACACGTCGACCGGCAACTCCGGCTCGGCCACCGGACTCTGGACGGGGGGTGTGGGGTTCGACTACCTGCCACGCCTGAGCGCGGATGGGAACGTCGTCGCCTTGCTCGCCACCGCGCGCGAAATCGCGAGCGGTGAAGAACTGAAGGCGGCGGAAGCCTCCGACGACCTGTACGTCGTCGACATGCGCGGCGGTCTGACGCGCGTCGCGGCGACGCGCCGGCTGACCGAGCTCGCCGGTGGCGGCAGCAAAAACGAAGCGCGCACCGGACCGATCGTGGACCTCGGCGTCTCTCCCGAAGGCAGCCAGATCGCGCTCACGACGGTCCGCACGACCTTCCCGCTCGGCACGCCGGCCTACGTGAGCACGCCGGCCGCCGCCGCGCGCGCGGTCGAGCTGTACGACGTCGACCTCGAAGACGACACGCTGACGCGCGTGACGCAGGGCTACGCGGGCCAGCCGAGCGAAGCGACCGAAGCACTCCCGAGCTTCACCGGCTCGCCGTCGTTCGCCGAAGGCGGCGACCTGCTGGCGTTCTCGTCGAACTCGGATAACCTCGTCTACGGCGACGGCAACAGGAACAGCGACGCGTTCGTCGTCTCCAGGGTGCAGTTCGCGTCGCACCCGACTCCTTCGGAAATCTCCAGCGCGCCGGCGAACCCAGGCTTCGCGCCGGCGTGGAAGCTGGGCGCGACTGCGCTGACGCGCCGCGACGGGACCGTCCTGCTCGAGGTCCTCGTCCCCGGCGCGGGAACCGTGCACGCCGGCGCGCAGAGCGCCGTGCGCGTCCGCTTCGGCGCGAGCGGCGCCGCCCGGCCGGTGCGGCGCGGGAAGCGGGCGGCGAGGCGCGTCCGCACGACCGTCGCGACGCGCACGGTCGCCTCGGCGCGCGCGCGTCCGAGCGCGGCGACGCTCGTCCCGGTGACGCTGCGGCTCGCGCGCTCCTACAGCTCGCTCGCGAGCGCGCGCGGCGGGCTCTCGGCGACGGTGAGCATCTCGTTCGCCGCGGCCGGTCACGTCACCCTGCACGAAACGCTCGACGTGACGTTCGCCCGCCCGGCGCCCCACGCGCGGCGGGCCGCGCGCCGCTCGACGCGGAGGAAGCGCCGGTGAGTCGCCGACTTCGACTCGCGCTGCTGGCGCTGCTGCTCGTGACCGCCGTCGGCGCCGGTCCGCTCGCGCACGCGGCGAGCGCGGAAGAACCCGACGGCGGCGCCGCCTGGCATCTCGAACAGCCGCTGCCGCCCGAACTCCCGGACGGCCAGAAATCGACTACGCCGATCGGCCTCGGCAAGATCGGCGACATCGAGTTCTGGGCGCCCAACCGCGGGCTGCTGATCACCGCGGGCAACCCGCCGACGATCCCGCCCGGCGTCTGGGCCTACAACGGCGTCGGTTGGCACGAGCTCGCGGCCGTCTGCGGCGCGACCGACGGACGGATCGCGTGGGCTGGTCCCGACGAATTCTGGACCGTCTCCGACGGGCGCCCGGGCCAGTCCAACGTCGAAAACGAGCCGCCTTTGCAGGACAACACGCTGTGCCACTTCGCCGGCGGCGAAGTCGTCGGCTCGTACGCGTCGCTCGCGTTCCTGCCGAACTCCTACCAGGCGATGCACGGCGCTGCGTGCCTCGCGCCGTCCGACTGCTGGTTCGGCGGCGACCCACTGCCGCAGGGTCAGGCCGGTGCGTTCCAGCTGCACTGGGACGGTCACGCGCTCGGCGCCGAGCCGCATCCGCAGGGGCACGCGATCGAGGACCTCCGCCGCTTCGGCGACGAAATCTACGAGAGCGTGCGGCTCAAAAGCGACGACGTGCTGAGCGAAGAAGAATCGCCGCCCTCCGAACCCGCCGACGTGCACCTGATCGAGCCCGAAGGCGTCGCCCCGCCGTTCGTGTCGCTGAAACCGGGCGTCCCGATCTACTCGGCCGGCGAGTTTCCCGAAGCGCTCGACTTCCTGCACCTCTCCAGCGGCACATCCGCCTTGTGGGGCGCGGCGAACCCCGTCTTGCCGACGCCGAAAAACTCGGCCCCGGCCGAAGTGACGGTGATCCGCCTCTCCTCTGGTGGCGCCACGCAGATCGTCGGTCCGACGACCGAGCCCGAAGGAAGCAACCCGTTCACGAAGGAACCCGGCACCGAAGGACCGCGCTCGCCGAACGAAGCGGTCAGCTCGATCGCGGCGGAGCCGCCGGGCGAAGAAGAAGGCGAAGGGACGACCGCGGGCGAAAGCGCGTGGGTCGGGTTGCGGTCGGGGCCGAACTCGTCAAGGGAACCGATCGCGCCGGCGCTCGTCGCGCGCCTGTCGAGTACCGGGACCGTTGGCAAACGCGAACAGCTGCCGAGCGCCGCCGAAGAAGCGCAGGGCGTCGGCGCGAAGGGCGCCGCCGACAAGCTGACCTGCCCTGCGCCGCATGACTGCTGGCTGGCGACCACGCAGGGCTGGCTGTTCCACCTCAGCACGCCCGCCGGGCGCAGCGCCGAAGAGGCGAGCCCCGACACCGACCCGGCCTTCACAAAAGCGCAGCCGATCACGTTCCGCCCGGAAGACCAAGGCGTGCCCGCCCAGATCCCCGACGCGCCGCCAGTCGACAACTCGGGCCTGCCCGGGGAAGCGCCGAACACGACCGTGCCGCTGGCGGAAGTCGCAAGCCCGGAACCCGAACTGCGCACGCCGGTGCCGCTGCTGTCGAACATTCACACGCGGCTCGTGCACGGAACGACGCTCGAACTGCGCTTCCACCTCGCCGCCAGAGCCCGCGTGCGGCTGCTCGCAAAGCGGCGCGCCCGCGTCGTCGCGAGCACGCCGATGCGAACGTTCGTCGCGGGCAACCGCAGCCTCACGCTGCGGCTCGACAAGCGGCGCTGGCCGACGAAGCTCGACCTCCAGACCCACGCTCTGGCGAAGCTCCCGACGGTCTCCACCCGCGGGGCCAGCTCGACGACCGTCTCGACCGGCTTCTTCTCACTTGACCGCACGCCGCTGCTCACCGGCCCGGGACCGCTCGGTTGAGCCGCTCGGCAGCCAGCAAGCGCCGGCGCTGGCCGGCGCTTGCGATCGTCACCGCGCTCACGCTCGCGGCGCTCGTCGCGCTGGCGCTGACCGGCGCGCTCGGCGCCGGCGGCGGCGCGCCGGCGCTGGCCGCCGGCGCCGGCGAACCGACGGCGCAGACGGATGATTCGCTGCCGGCGCGCGACGTCACGTTGATTGGGTCTTCGCCCGGCGAGGGCCCGAACGAGACATGGGGCATCGGCCAGGTCGGTCCGCAGGGCGCGCCGTCGTACGCGGTCGTCCACTACGGCTCCGACAGTGGCTGGAGCCTCGGTCCCGGCCTGCTCACCGCCGCCGGCCAGTCGCTCGAAGGCTTTCAGCCGGCCGCCGGTCCGCTCGCCGGCGAGATCACGCCGAGCGGGGCGGGCGCGCTGCTCGGGACCGTCTCGCCCGGGCGCCAGGTGCTGCTCGTGCGCTCGCCCGGTGGCGCTTTCCAGGAAACCAAACCGGTGCCCGAAGAAGGGGAAGTAACGCTGCACGAAGGCGAACATCTGTTCGGCGCCAACCGAGCGCCGTTGCTCGTGGCGTTGGACGAAAGCGGGCGCGCCGGCGCGCTCGTCGTGCCGGTCGCCGCCGCCGGTGGCGGCGAGGAGAGCGGCGTCCTGCACTGGAACGGCGAAGCCTGGAGCCGCGAGTCGATCGAACTGCCGAAAAAAAGCGAAGAAGAAGGCGGCTTCCGCGTGCTGTCGATCGCAGCGAGCTCGCCGAAGGACGCGTGGCTGCTCGCGCAGCTCTCCTCCGGCTCGCGCGACGTCGCGCTGTTTCGTCGCGACGAAGGCCACTGGAAGGAGGTGACCGAGGCGCCGCAACCGGCGCCGGGGCCGATCACGGTCAACGGCGCGCCGTTGACCGTGCGCGGGACCGGCGAGCCGCCGACTGCCGCGTCGCAGATCCTGACGGTGACCGAACAGGGGGTCTGGCTCGACGGCGAACGCAGCGACGCCTCGACGCCGGTGACGCTGTTCTTCAAGCCGAGCGAAGCGCACCGCGAGGAAGGAGAAGTGCAGGCGAGCTGGTGCAACGTCTCCGCGCCACTGCCGTCTTGCGACCACCCGCTGCCGGAAGACGGCCTCCCGGCCAGCCCCTCGCGCAGCTTCGCCTGGGCGAACGCGTCCTCCGCGACGCCGTATGGCGAACGGGTGATCACCGGCCTCGGCGAAGGCGTCAGCCTGCGCCTGGAAGGCAGCACGTTCACGCGCGTGCTCTCGCTCGGCGGCTCGGCGCCGCCGAACGACGTCGGCGGCGCGTTCGGCGCGGCCTTCTCCAGCGCGCGCGAGGGCTGGCTGGGCAACGAGGCGCTCCCCGTCCACTTGACCGTCAACCCCGCGCCGAACCGCCTCACGCCATACCCCGTCCCCTTCCGCCACGCGCTGAGCGCCGTCGCGCCGCAGCCCGGCGCGCCGGTCGGCGCGCTCGCGAGCGAGGCGCTCGCGGTCGGCGACCAGGGGGAGGTCGCCCGCTACCTGCCCGGCGAGGGCTGGCAGCCGGAAAGCCTGTTCAAGGCCAGCGGCGGTCTCGCCAGAACGCCGCTGCGCGCGATCGCGTGGCCGACTCCCACGCGTGCGTACGCCGTCGGCAGCGAAGACGCCGAAGGCGACCCGCAGATGTGGCTGTGGCGTGGCGAGACCGGGTTGTGGGAACCCGACCCGGCGATCCCGATCAACTTCCGCGGCAACCTGCTTGGCGTCGCGTTTGACCCGAACAACCCGGCGCGCGGCTACGCGGTCGGACAGCAGGGCGTGCTGCTGCGCTACGGCAAGACGTGGACGCAGGAAAGCCTGCCGCCCGAAGTCGCCGGCGCGAGCTTCACGTCGATCGCATTCGCCGGCTCGGAGGCGATCGTCGCGTACCGGGTGGCCCATCCGCAGGCGAGCGGCGAACCGGCGCACTTCACCGGCGGCGTGCTCGTCAACGAAGGCGGCGGCTGGCACGTCGACGCCGGCGCGGCGCAGGCGCTGGGCGGCGAGGTGCCGTGGACGGTCGCCGCCCTGCCCGACGGCGGCGCGGCGATCGCGGCCACGCCGGGCGGCCTGCAGGGGTCTCCGCTGATCCTCGAGCGCCAGCAGTCGGGGACGCCGTGGCAGCCGGCTCCCACGTATCCGGGGCTCGAAGCGCCCGGCTCGCTCGCGCTGTTCCGCGAAGGCGGCGCGCTGCGCGCGGTCGGCTCCGGCGGCCTGCCGGCGGAAACGCTGCAGGACGAAAGCGAACACCCGCCGCCGGCCGGCTTTCCGCCGAACCTGATCGCCCCCTACAAGCTCGCGACCGGCTACGTCGTGCGCCAGACCGCGAGCGGCTGGAGCGACGAGGAGCACGACCGCAACGCCGCGCAAGACCCGCTCGGCGAATACAAACTTTATGACACCGTCTATCAACCCGACCCGACCTCGGCGGTGCTGATCGACCCGACCGGCGCGCAGGGATGGGCGGTCGGCGGGTTCGTCGACGAATCGAACCCCGCGCTCGACACGGCGGACGCCGCACGTTATCCCGCCGACGGCGTCGCGCCGCCGGGCTTCGCGGCCGCGCCGATCCAGGTGAGCCCGAGCCAGGCGACGTTCGCGATCGGCGGCAACGCCGGTTGCCTGGCGCCGTGCGCCGATCGCGCCAACGCCGGGCTCGGCCCCGACGTCTGGCTGTCCTCTGCGCTGCAGCAGGCGGGGCATGCGAGTGGCGTGCGCGCCTTTTTCTACACGGGGCCACGGCTCACGACCGGCGCCGGCCACGGGATCTTCGCGGTGCCCTACGAACGCGAGCTCGCCCGCTACGCGGCGGTGCTCGCCGGCCCGCTGCCGACGTACGCCGCCGCGTCCGCCACCGATCTCGGCCCCGGCAGTGAGTGCCCCTTCCAGCAGGCCTTCGCCGGCTATCCGGCGCCGTTCGGCTCCGGGCCGGCGGCGGGGGAACTGGCCGAAGCGGGGCGCTCGAGCGAGGCGTGCTCGAGCTACTACGCGATCGACTCGACCGGCGCCGGCGGCGCGGTGCGCGTGATCGTGCTCGACGAGTCACACGACGTCGACGCGACCCAACTGGGGTGGCTCGCGCGGCAGCTGAGGGAAGCGAGCAAAGCGCAGACGCCGGCGATCGTGATCGGGAGCGCCGACCTCAACGCCGAGATCGCAGCCGGCGATGGCGCCGCCGCCGAACTGGCGGCGACGCTCGTCAACGGCGAAGCCGACGCCTCGGCCTACTTCTACGATGCGCCCGAACACAACATCAAATTGCCGCTGCGCGTCGGCCCGCGCTCGATTCCGACGTTCGGCTCGGGGACGCTCGGCTACGTCAGCACCGTCGAAGCCGCGAAGCAGGAATTCATCGGTCACAGCGGCTTTCTTCTCGCCGAAGTGAACGCGGCTCCTGCGGTGCGCGAAGCTGAAAACAAAGCCAAAGTCAACGTGCAGCTGATCCCCAACGTCGGCGAACTGGCGCTCGAAGCGGAGCGCGGCGTCCTGCTGCACCGCAGCCAGACCGCCCTGTTCGACGCGCTCGCCCGCCGTCCGCGCTCGGGCGGTGAGGCGCCCCGCAACTCGACGATCAACGAATCGGCCCTGTACGTGCCGATCCCCGCCAACTGTGTCGGCAGCCAGTGCGCGAACGGCATCCTCCCCGAATACGAATTCAGCTCCTCGCGCCCGGACATCGGCAACTTCGTCGAGCCCAACGAAGCGACGGGCAATCCCGAAGCGGTCCTGCTCGCCAACGAACAGCCGATCCCGGACGCGAAGTCGGGCCTGTTCTGCGCGTACAACGCGGGCACGACCGTCGTCACGATCAAGGCCGGCGGGCTGTCCTCCTCGCTCACCGTCACGGTCCAGGCGGGAAGCGTGCGACGCCCGTGCGGCACGCAGCCGCTGAAAGAACCGCCGCTGGCCGAACAGCAGGCGGGCGCGCCCGTGCCGCCGCCCGCGCCCGCGCCCACCAGCGCCGCCCCGACATCCAGCCCGCCACCGGTCCCCGTGCCGGCGCCGCCGGCCCCCGCGCCCCCCGCGGCGCATCCGGCCCCCGCGGCGCATCCACCGGCGCCCAAGCCCTTCTTCCTGCAGCCGGCGCCCATCGCGGCGCTGCTCCCGTTCGTGCCGCTGCCCGTCCCGACGCCGGCGCGTCCGACCCCGCCGACCGGCAGCTCGTTTGTGACCTCCCCGGTCGAGGCGGCCGAACGCGAAGAGGAGGTCGAGGAGGCGCCGGAGTCGGTAAGCAACAAGGCCGTCGCCTACCGGGCCGGCGAACACGAGCCCTCGCCGCTGTACATCCTCGGCATCGTCGTGCTCGCCGCCTTCGCCGGCGCCTCGATCCGCAGGCGTCCGGGCCGTGGGGGCCGCCAAGTCCGCGTCGCGCCGGCGACGATCTCGGCGATGCGCTCGCAGCGGCGGATCAGCCGGTCGATCAGGCGCTGGTCGTGAGTATTCCCTTCACGAATTCGCAACAGAATTCGCGCCGCCATGCGCGAGCGTTCACGCGAGCTCTGCGGAGACGCGGAGGACAGCTTGGAGCGGAGCCGTCGCTGGATCGACTCCTGCGCGGTTTCGACGCTTGAAGGCGCGCTCCAACGACCGCAAGCCAACACCACGTGATCGGAGCCCGATGACCCACGCCGACAGCCCCCGAACGAAGGCGATTTTCGCGCTCGCGAGCGGCGTGCTCGTGATCGCCGTGATCGCGCTGCTCGGGCTGGTGGGCGCGGCGCGCGCGGCGGAACCGACCGGCTACGGCGAGCTGACCCGCTTCGGCGAACCGGGCGATCTCGAAGGTCAGCTCGATGAAACGCAAACGCGCGCGATCGGCGCGGATCCGACCGACAACAGCGTGTTCATCCTCGACGAATACAAAAAAGCGACAAAAAAAGAACGCTTCCTGCGTCTGCAGAAGTTCAGCGCGAACCCGGCGGGCGAATACTCGCTGAAGGCTTCTAAGAAGTTCATCGAAAAAGCTCGCGAAGAACTGCAGGTCGAACCCACGGTGCAGGGTCTGGCGGTCGACCCGGCGCTCAAACGCGTCTATCTGCTCGGCGTGGACGTACGCGAAAAAGGGCTCGGGCAGGACTCGAAGGTGCATGGCGTAGGTGAGCTGGTCGCGGCGACGCTGTATGCGTTCACGACGGAACTCACCGAAGCGCCGGGGACGTCCGGCGGGGTCCTCGACGCCCCTGCCGAACTGAAGGCGCAGTCGACCACGCCCGGCGAAGCGCTTCTCGAACCGCATGGCATCGCGGTCGACCCGGCCTCGCACGAAGTGGTCATCGTCGCGCACGAAGACGCCGGCAAAAACGAAGAAGACAAAATCACGAGCGCCACAGATCACTACGTGCTCCAGCGAATAACCTCAGAAGGGAAACTTGGCGCGCGCTACGTAGACAAGACGAACCTGCTCAAAGAAGAACAATCGACTGGCGAACGATTCGCCTTCCCGAACTCGCCCACGGTCGTCGCCTCCGAAGGAACAGAGCGCGTGTACGTCAGCTTCAACCAGGGCCTTGCCGAAGTACCGTACGAATTCACGTCGTCGACCGCGCCCAAGCTGAGCGCCGGTCCCGTGACAGGCGTCGAGGGTGGCATAACGCCGCTGTCGAACGGGGGCGCGATCAGCTCGGCCGAAGGGACGATCTACGGTGCGAACGCGGCGGGGATCAAAAACGAAGAACCGGGTAGCGAACCCCGAGCGGGGATCGTCGCGCTGTCCGCCGACACCGGCGCGGAGATCGGGTGGACCGGCGGTGCGCAGCAGCACGAATCAGAACCCAAGGACAAGTGCGTGATCTCGCAACGGAACTTCTCGCTGCCGCCGCTCGTCGCGGCCGGGTCAGGAGGCAAGGTGTTCGCCATCGCCCCGGAATTCCTCCTCCGTGAAGTGGAAGGCGAACCGACGATCGAACTGGTCGAAAATCCTCCTGGCTCGGGAGAATTCGAAGAAGTCGAAACACCTAACCCCGAAACCCTCCCGCCTCCGTTTTTCCCGGGCGTCATCGAGCTCGGTCCCGGCGGCGCCGGCTGCCCGCAGGCGAGCGCCACGGCGCCGGTTGCGAAGGTCAACGGCATCGAAGTCAAGAGCGAAGAAGCCGTCAAGCTCGGCAGCGAAGTGATCTTCTCGTCGCAGGTCGAGCAGGCCGACGCGCTGAAGGTTGAATGGAACTTCGGCGACGGCTCGACGGAAACCGTCTCGACCGACGAGTACCAGTCGACGAGCGCCAAGCACAAGTACACGACCGAAGGCACGTTCACGGTCACCGAGAAGATCTACAGCGACGACCTTGGCGCCGCCGGACAGGCGGTCTATACAGGAGGCCACCTGTCGACGCCGACGCTCACCGTGACGCGGACGGTCCTCGTCGGCGCGCTGCCGCCGAAGGCACAGTTCACGGGGCCGAGCACGGTCACGGTCGGGCAGGTCGCGTCGTTCACGAGCCACTCGACCGACCCGAACGGGGCGGAAGGTCTGCCGCTCGAATACTCGTGGAACTTCGGCGATGGCTCACCGATCGCGACGGGGGCGACGCCGTCGCACAGCTACGCCGCCGCAGGGCCGTACACCGTGACGCTGACCGTGACGGACAAACTCGGTAAGAAAAGCTCGGCGTCGCAGCCGATCACCGTCACGCCTGCGGGTGGCGGCGGTGGCGGCGGCGGCGGTGGCGGAAACGGTGGCGGCAGCGGAAACGGTGGCGGCGGGGGCGGCTCTGGCTCTGGAGGGGGTAGCTCCGGAGGGGGAGGCGGCTCGACGACGTCCGGCGCTACGACGCCCGCCAGCGGCGGAGTGCTCTCCTACGTCGTGCGCCTCGCGAGCACGGCGCTGTCGGTGGCGAAGAACGGTGCGTTCGCGCTGAAGGTCGACTGCGGCGGGCAGAGCAGCTGCACCGGGAACGCGGTGCTCCGCACAGTGAGCGCCGTAAGCTCAGGCGCCGGCAAGCACAAGTCGATCCTGACGCTCGCGAGCGGCTCGTTCGCGATCGCCGGCGGCCAGGTCAAGTCGCTGACGCTGCATCTGACCGGCGGCGCGCGTTCGCTGCTCGGCCGGCTGCACGTTCTGCGTGCGAAGGTGTCGATCGTCGCGCGCGACATCGCGGGGACCTCGCACACGACGACGATGCTCGTGACGCTGAAGGCGGCCAAACACCACTGAACCGCCGAGTCAGCCGCCGCCGCGCCGATGATGCGGCGGCGGTCGGGCGATTGTGAACAGGATGTAGAGCGTGACGCGCGCAGCGCTACGTGGATGAAGCATAAGCGTCTCGTGAACATGGTGTGAAGCCCCCCAGAATCGTAACTTCGGCCGAATCGAGAGTTGCGATCGTCTTCGCGGACGGGGGTGGAACCGCCGTCGTAATGAATCGCGACCAGGAGGAACTCATCCAATGAGATCTCGATCGGCGCGCCGAATGATTTTGGCGTGCGTAGTCTCAGCGGCAGCCGCGGCCGCGCTCGTGGCGCCTGGCGCCGCCAGCGCCGCGCTCGTTCAGTGCGAAGGCGGCAACATCCACGGGAAAGGCTCGTCGGCGCAGAAGAACGTGCAGACGAAAGTGTGGACCTTGCAGTTCAACACCTCGGCGAACGCCGCGGCCTGCAACGGCACCCAGGGCTCGAAAGGCACGCCGAAACCGACGTACACGTCGACCGGCAGCGGTGTCGGGCTGGAATCGTGGGGCGTCGAAACGCAGGTCGGCAAAAAAAACAGCAAAGGCGAAGACGAAGAAGAAATCAGGTTCGGTCCTGAAAACGCCTTCATCGGCACCGAGATCGCGCCGAGCAAAGAACAGGAGAAAGAAATCGAATCGCACGGCGGCGGGAAGGTCCTGACGATTCCCGTGCTGCAGGCGGCGGTCGCGATCATCGTGCATCTGCCGAAAGGCTGCACAAAGGTCGAAGGTGGCCCGACTCCGGGTCGTCTCGCGCTGAAAGAGGCGACGGTCGAGAAAATATTCCAGGGCACCGACACCAAATGGAGCCAGGTCCTCAACAAAGCCAAACTCGTCGGTAACTCGGAATGCAGCAAACTGGCGCCGATCACGCGCGTCGTCCGTGAAGACGGCTCGGGCACGACCGACTCGTTCATGAAATGGCTCGACGTGATCTACAAAAAACCGGTTCTGGGCACGGAAACGTGGAACCAGCTCGGTGAAAAGACAAAAAACACGACGTGGCCGAACGAAGGCACCGACCCGGTGCTGCGCGGTAACGGCGGCGGCGGAGTCGTGGCGAAGGTCGCCGAAGCCACAAGCGCCGGCTCGATCGGTTACGCAAACGTCTCCGACGCTCGCTCCAACGCGGCGTTCGTTCCGCCCGCGGGCGGAGCGGAAACGGCGACGTTCTGGGCCGAAGTCGAACGTAACATCGGTCCTCTCTACAGCGACCCGGCGACGAACGGCGAGATCGCCGCTAAAGGCAGCGCCAACTGCGGTGAAACGAAATACACCAACGGGAAAAGGAAATTCCCGCCGCCGACGACCGAAGAACTGTGGAACGAAGTCGTCGCTGCTAAGCACCAGAGCTCGTATGCGATCTGCTACATCAGCTACGATCTCGCTCTGACGAAATACTCGCTGTTCACGAAAGGCATCGTGAAAGAAGGGAACCCGCTCGTCGAAAACCCCACCGAAGGTGAGGCGCGGACGGTGACGGACTACCTCGGTTACGAGCTCAGCACCGGAGCTGGAGGAGGCCAGCCGGCCGCCGAAGGCGAAGACTACACCGGCGACCCGAGCGTCGGTGGACCGACCGAAAACGTGCTGACGATCGCACAGCAGGGAGTGAGCAAAATCGGGTTCTAGCTCGTAGCAGTAGCTAGCCCCGTGTGTGGCGATGTGATCGTTGCACGCAGGTGAAGCATGGAAGCGACAGACAGCCGGGCCGCTCGAAAGGGCGGCCCGGCTTGCGTTCGCGTTGGTCGTGCGGTGGACGTCGCGGCGTCGCCCCGACCCGTTCCAGCGCGCCGTCGCGAGCCGGGTCCAGCTGCCCGCGATGGCGGCTGGCGGCGCTGTCTCGCCGAGCGACGCGCCGGTCCGATACACGGTCGCGCCGACGCCCGGCCGAAGCCGCCCCGTGGCAGGCCGCATCGAGGGCTTGACTTTTCGGCCGGCTTAAGTGCATGATGCTCTCGTTGAGCAGGAATCACGGGATTTCGACAATTGTTGGAGCCCGCGTTGCGATCATCGCGAGATGCGAGCGGTAGCGAGCAAGGAAGCCGGGAGACGAGGATGAGCGCGGAGACGGGGAACGGCACGGAGGCGGGGCTTCAATGGAGCCCGCCACTGTCCGCTGGGACGAGCTTCGAGCGCCGCACTGCGCGACGCTCGGCCGCCGCCGAGGCGGCCGCCGACGCTCGTGGTCCGGCCGCATGCCTGCGACGCGACGCGCTGTTCCGCCGCGCGCTGCTCGCGGCGGACGCGATTGCGATTCTCGCCGCGCTTGTCCTGACCGTCGCGTTCTCGGCCCGTCGCGTCCCGCTGCACCTGACGTGGGAGAGTCTTGCGGGCGTGCCGCTGCTGCTCGTCGCGGCGAAGTTGCTCGGGCTGTACGACCGCGACGAGACGCTGCTGCGCAAGACGACGCTCGACGAGGCGCCGAAGCTGTTCGAGTTGGCGACGCTCTGCACGCTCGTCGCGTGGCTCGGCGGTCGGCTCGTCGTCGCCGGCGCGCTCGATCGTCGTGAGGCGCTGTTCTTGTGGATCGTCTTGGGGGGGCTGTTGGTCCTGTCGCGCACGACCGCACGGGTCATCGTGCTCCGGCTCGCGCCGGCCGAGCGATGCCTGTTCATTGGGGATGAGCGGTCGGCGCGCATGGTCGGCGCGAAGCTGACCGGGCATGGCGGGATCAACGCACAGGTGATCGCCCACCTGGACATGGACCAGGTCGCGCCCTGGTCGACCGACGCGTTCTCGGCGCCTCGCCTCGCGGAGATCCGCGACCTGGCGCGAACGCTCGACGTCCATCGGGTGATCATCGCGCCGGGCTGGGGGGCCGACGCGGATGCCGGCGAGACGCTCAACCTCGTGCGCACGCTGAAGGCGGTCGGCGTACGGGTGAGCGTCTTGCCGCGCATGCTCGAGGTCGTCGGCTCCTCGGTCGAGTTCGACGACCTCCACGGCGTCACGCTGCTCGGCGTGCGACGCTTCGACCTGTCGCGTTCCTCGGCGGCGCTGAAGCGCGCGTTCGACATCCTCGGCGCCTCGATCGGGTTGATCGCGATCGCGCCGCTGATGCTCGCGTTCGCGATCGCCGTCAAGATCGACAGCCGTGGGCCGGTGTTCTTCCGCCAGCTGCGCGTCGGTCGTCACGGTCGACGCTTCCACATGCTCAAGTTCCGCACGATGGTCGAGGGCGCGGAGGGGATGAAGCACACCCTGCGCGACCGTAACGAGGCGCAGGACGGGTTGTTCAAGATCGCCGCCGACCCGCGCGTCACGCGGACGGGGCGTTTCCTGCGGACGACCGCGCTCGACGAGCTGCCGCAGCTGTTCAACATCGTCAGGGGTGAGATGAGCCTCGTCGGGCCGCGTCCGCTCGTCGTCGAGGAGGACGAGCGGATCGAGGGGTGGCACCGCCGCCGCCTGGAACTGATGCCGGGGATGACCGGGCCGTGGCAGATCCTCGGGCCGGCGCGCGTGCCGCTGAAGGAGATGGTCGCGCTCGACTACCTGTACGTCGCGAACTGGTCGCTGTGGACCGACGTCAAGATCCTGCTCCGCACTGTGCCCCACGTGCTGGGGCGCCGCGGTCTGTAGTCGTCCGCGGCCCGCGGTCGTCCGGCCGGAGCTCAGGCGCCGGCGAACCGGCGCCGGCGCGCGATGTGCGCCGCGCGGGCGCCGCGCCCGGCGTGCTGGAGCGGCGCAGGATGGGCGCGCCGCGCGTGCGCCGCGTAAGCGGAGCGCCCGTCATGCAGCACGATCCGCTCGCCAAGTCCCACCGCGCCGCGCTCGTTCGATCCGTTCGCGTCGCCGTCGGAGGCGGCTCGACAGACGGCGATCAGCAGCGTCACCACGCCGAGCCAAGCGATCGGGATCACGTAGAAGAGCATCTCAGGGAGTTCTAGCGACGCTTCGACCGGTTTCTCCGGGCGGCATCGTGTTCCTGCTATCGGAAGCGTTGCCCGGAACCTTGAGCGCTCGTATGGACGCGGACGGATGTCGGAGCTTCGGCGTCGGCCCCCACGAGTCGTTCGAGCGCGTCCGAGATCTGCTCGCATACGACGTCGGGATCGAATCGGCGCTCGGCCTCAGCGCGTGCGATCGCGTGCATCTTCGCCGGGTTCTCCCGGAGCCGGTCCAGCATCACCGTGACGGCTGTCGCGAGCCCGTCGACGTCGCCGACGGGAACCTCGCTCGTCACCGCTCGATCGATGTCCTCGATCGAGCCCACCTCGCTCGTCGCGACGACCGGGACGCCCGCGGTCAGGGCCTCGAGCACCGACATCGGGCACGGGTCGTACTTGCTCGCGAGCAGCACGACATCGCTCGCCTCGATCTCCTGCGGCATCCGCGCCGGTGGTATCCGGCCGCCGTACTCGGTGTTCTCGGCTGGCAGATCGTCGAGCAGCTTCGTGTAGTCCGACCACGTGCTCGGGCCGCCGATCACGCGGATTCTCACCGTGACTCCTCGATCGCGCAGGACCCGCGCGACCGCCACGACGTCCTCGACCCCCTTGCGCACGGATATGCGCGTCGGCACCAGGACGATCGGCGGGTCGGACACCGGATGATCGACGACGGCGAAACGATCGAGTCGCTCGGGATTGCAGATCACGACGGTCTTCTCCAGTGGAAAGCCGTAATCGTTGACGATATGGTCACGAAACACGCTGCTGATGCAGATCAACAGGCTCGCGCGCCGGATCTTGACGCGCTGGACGACCGCGCGTACGGCCATGATCGCCGCGACGACGAAGAACGTGTGACGTGGCTGGCAGCGAAAAGCCAGCTCGCGCTCGGCGATCAGACAGCGAAGCTCACCTGCCATGTGACTGTCGGGCCTGATCACCAGCGGGACGCTTCGCAGCAGGCTCGACGGGACGCCGAGTGACTCGATCGTCTGATTTTGGTAGATCACGTCGTACGGCTGACGACGGTGACGGCTGATGATCTCCCGTCGGAGTCGGATCGACGCGATCGCGCGTGACAGCAAACCGGTCGCGAACGAAGCGACTTTGCCGCGGCTGTACCAGCGATTCCAACGCCACTCGCTCGTTCCCCACACGAACGTGAGGTTCTCGTGCTCGGCGAGGTTGTTCGGTAGTTTCACACCGCTTCCCGGAAAGAAGCACTCGATTTGATGACCCCGTCGCGCGAGACCGCCGAGCAACTCTGTGACGACGCCCGGGGCGCCTCCCGTTTCCTGCGGCGCGCCGCCGAGCCACGCTATCCGCAACGGTTTCTCTGCGGGCACCGGAGGAACCCTAGCAGCCGGTCTTGGCGAGCTTGATTAACTACTCGTGTCTAAACAGCTTTCTGACATGGTCGGAAAACCTGCGCCCGAACGTCGCGACCGAGAAGCGCGCTGCACTCCGTACGGCGTCGGCCGGATCGAGGTCGAGCGCGTCGATCCGTTCGATCGCGCTCGTGAACGACGCGACGTCGTCGAGCTGCGCGAACGTTCCGGTCACGCCGTCGATCACGGTTTCGAGCGGTCCTCCGACGGCGGCGGCGATCACCGGCCGGCCGGCGGCCTGGGCCTCGACGGCGCTGATGCCGAACTCCTCCATGCTCGGCACGAGCACGGCGCGCGCGCTCGCGTACAGCCCGACCAGGTCCTCGTCGGTCGCCCGGCCGAGGAACTCGGCCTCGGGGTAAGCCGCGGCGAGGGCGTCGTGCTCGGGTCCGGAGCCGACCACGCGAATCGGCGCGCCGGCGCGCCGCGCCGCCTCGAGCGCGACGTGAACGCGCTTGTGCCCGACCAGCTCGGAGACGACGAGCAGCGCCTCGCCCGGCTCGCCCGTGCGAAAGCGATCGGTTTCGACGGGCGGGTGGATGATCGGCGCCTCGCGGCCGTAGAAGCGCCTGATTCGCTCCTGTGTGAGGCGCGAGTTGGCGACATATGAGTCGACGCGCCGGCTCGCCGCCAGGTCCCATCTGCGCATTCGGCGCAGCTGTCCGCGCAGCAGCGGCCGCATCGCGCGGGGGACCTCGCGCAGCGCCCGATCCCGCTCGTACCAGGCGTAACGAAACGGTGCGTGGCAGTAACACACGTGCAGCGTGCCCGGTGGCGTGCGCACACCGTGTGCGAACGCGCTGCTGCTGCTGATCAACAGGTCACACGACGGCACGGCGAGACGTTCGACGGCGAACGGGTAGAGCGGCAGCAGCCGTCGGAAGCCCTGCTGTCCGACGCCGAGCGCTTGCAGCCGCGAGGTTGTTATCGAATGGTGAGCGAAGCGTTCACCGATACCCTGAAGGTCATACAGGAGGGTGAGAATCGGAGCGTTTGGATAGAGATCCGCGATCGCGGCGAACGTGCGCTCGGCGCCGCGCAGGACCAGCAGATAATCGTGAGCGAGGACGATCCTTCGCTCGGGTTGCGTCGGCACGGGCGGGCGGCTCATCGCCGGCAAGCGTATCCCGGAGGTTCTGCTTGCGCCAGGTCACGTGGGTTATGCTTCGTGCCGATGTCCGACGCCCTGCTTCGTGTCTTCGGATGGTTTGCCTTGCTGATACACGGTGACACGTGTGTGTTGGATCGCTGGATCTGGCTGCGCCGACACCTGCGCGCGGGGCGGGTGAGGACATTCGACGCAGGCTGCGGTAACGGCGCATTCAGCGTTTATGCGGCGCGCGTCGGCAACGAGGTCGTCGCGGCGTCGTTCGCGGCCGCCGAGCAGGAGGCCGCGCGCCGCCGCGCGCAGCTCGTCGGCGTGAGTGACATCGACTTCCGAATCATCGATCTGCGCGAGCTCGACGCCCATCACGAGGAGCTTGGCCAGTTCGATCAGATCATCTGCTTCGAGACGATCGAGCACGTGCGAGCCGATCGCGAGCTGGTCCGTTCACTCGCGCGACTGCTCACGCCTGGCGGACGGCTCTTGCTGACGGCTCCGTTCGACGGACATCGCCCGCTGTACTCCGAGGAGCGGTTCCCAAGCGATCTCGAGGACGGCTCGCACGTGCGTTACGGGTATTCGCGTGAGCAGCTGCGCGAGCTCGCTCGCGACGCCGATCTGGAGGTCGTCGAAGAGGGCTTCGTCACCGGCGTCGTCTCGCAGAAGGTGACGGACCTGATGAGACGACTGACGGTGCGCTTCGGTCTCGCTCCCGGCTGGCTGGCGGTTCTCCCGCTGCGCGCCCTCGTGCTGCTCGACGCGCCGCTCACCAGATTCCTGCGATATCCCTATCTGAGTGTCACGCTCGTCGGCGTCAAGCCGGCATGACGCGGCGCTGACGGCACGGCGAGAATGCGCATTTTGGTGACCGTGCCCTGGGGTCAGCGGCTGGGCGGGGCCGAGGCGATGCTGCAGACAGTGCTCGCCGGAGCGGGCGAGCGAGGGCACGAGCTCGAGTTCGTGTTCTTCGAAGACGGCGCCTGGCCGCGCGAGCTGCGCGAGGCCGGGTTCGCGGTGGAGGTGATCGAAGCAGGGCGCTTGCGAGAGCTGCACAAGTGGGTCGCGACGGTCTTCCGGCTGACGCGGATCATCAGGCGCCGACGGCCCGAGATGGTGCTGAACTGGGCCGCGAAAACGCAGCTCTACGCGTCGCCCGCCGCCGTGCTGGCGGGCGTCTCGGATCGGGTCGTGCTGTGGCAGCACGCGATTCCCGAAGGTCACTGGCTCGACGCCGTCGCGACGCTGCTGCCGAGCGCGGCGATTGGCTGCTACTCGGATCAGGCCGCGCGAGCTCAGGCGCGCCTGCGTCCCTCGCGCTCGACGTTCGTCGTCGCCCCCGGGACCTCGGCCCCGGAGGCGGGCACCTCGGCCTCGCAGGGGCAGGCGCCGGCGATCGAGCCGCCGCTCCCGCGCGGGGTTCCGATCGTCGGCCTCGTCGGCCGCCTGCAGCCGTGGAAGGGACAGGACCGGCTGCTGCGCGCGCAATCGATCCTGCGCCGGCGGGGGCTGTCTGTGCACCTGCTGCTCGTCGGCGGCGACGCGTACGGGCTCTCGCCCGACTACGCCGAGTCGCTGCCGTTGCTAGCCAACGACCTCGGCCTCCGCGATGCCGTGACGATGACCGGGCAGGTGCCGGACGCGGGGCCGTTGATCGAGCGGATGGACGTCCTCGTCAACGCGTCGGACCCCGAGCCGTTCGGGATCGTGCTGTTGGAGGGAATGGCCCGCAGCGTGCCCGTCGTCGCGGTCGACTCCGGCGGTCCGGCGGAGTTCATCGACGATCGCGAGACGGGCATGCTCGCGAGCAGCGGCGAGCCGGACGCGCTGGCGGACGCGCTGGAGCCGCTGCTGCGCTCCGAGGAGCTGCGACGGCGCATCGGACAAGCCGGCCGGCGACGGTTCCTCGAGCGGTTCACCGAGCTCGCGGTGCGAGAGCGGTTCTTCTCGAGCCTCGAGGCGGTTGGACGTGCGCGCGGCGCGCGCGCTCGCCGGGCGGCGTCGAACGGGGTCGCTCAGGACGCCTCGGCGCCGCGCGGACGATCTCCGCACACGATCACCGAGACCGACAGAAGCGAGCGATAGCGGCGATGCAGGAACTCAGGCCAAACGCGCCCATTGGTCAGTGAGACGACGTCGACGCCGGCGAAGCGCGGCGGCGTAACCGACAACCCCTCCTCGCTGAGGATCCGAGTCGTCACGTGGACGAGCGCCGGCGATATGTGCGGTTGGAAGTCGCTGCGAAAGCTCGTCAGCCCGCCGCGCGTGAGCAGCTCGAGGCGATTTCGCAAGCTCGTCACGTTGGGGGTCGAAACGACGATCCGTCCGCCCGGCGCAACGAGCCGTGCGGCCGTGCGCAGTGCGCTCCACGGCGCCTCGAGATGCTCGATCACCTCCACCATCAGAACGCGGTCGGCCGGCGACGTGCCGCCCGCGTCCTCGGCCGGCGCCGCACGGAAGTCGACATCATCGCGGAGGTCCTCGTCGAGCCAATCGATCGCGTCGATCCCGCTCAAGGCGGCCGGCGCCCATCGATCTCTGACGCGGCGCAGGAGGTCGCCGCGACCGCATCCGATATCGAGCCAGCGAAGGCCCGGCTCGGGCCTGGCGAGCTCGAGCGCACCCTCAACGATTTCCCCCATCGATTCGCCGCCCGACGCCGCCTGGTCCGCGTATGAGCGCATCCGCGCCGATCGTACCAGCGGGGTGAACGAGCGACGCGGCGAGCCGGTCGCGTGGGCGAGGGGCGCGTTGGTATCGTCCGCCGAAGTGACCGTCACATGTGACAGGCAGGCTGCCGAGCGTGCACCGACGCGGCGGAGTCGGGCTGTCGACGTGACCGTCATCGCGCACGACGTCGGATCGGTCGGAGGGATGGAGCATCAGATCTCGGAGCTGATCAATGGTCTGTTGCGGCTGGGACACCATGTGACGGTGATCGCGCGCAAATTTGTTCCGACCGAGCAAGATGTCGGGGGCTCAGCGCCAGGCGTGGTCGAGTTCCACCGTGTCCGCGGACCAGCTCGCCCGGTGCTGCTGGCCTACCCGTGGTTCATGGTGATGGCATGGTTCGTCGTGCGCAGGCGCCGGCGAGGAATCGTGCAGGCGACCGGCGCGATCGTGCCGAACCGGGTCGACGTGATCGCGGTTCATTACTGTCACCAGGTGAGTCCGGCCAGCCCGAGCAGATCGAGCGCGCTCTATCGAGTTCACTCTTGGCTGGTCGGACGGATGCTCCGATTGGGCGAGCGAGCTTGCTTTCAGGTGAACCGGTCGGCCGAGTTCGTGTGCGTCTCCGAAGGCGTCGCCGACGACATCCGCGCTCACCATCCGCGGGTCGCCGAGCGCGTCGTCACGATCCAGAACGGCGTCGACACGGACAAGTTCGCCCCAGGCGTCCGCGCCGCGGACGCGCGAGCGCTGCGGGCCTCGCTCGGGATCGGTCCCTCGCGGCCGCTCGCCGTGTTCGTCGGCAGCGACTGGGAGCGCAAGGGGCTCGAGCTGGTTCTGCACGCGCTCGCGTCCGCTCGCGAATGGGATCTTGCGATCGCCGGCGCCGGTGACCGCGGGCGATACGAGGCGCTCGCGGCGTCGCTCGGGCTCGAGCGGTCCGTGCACTGGCTCGGCCTGGTGTCCGACGTCCAGCCGGTCTACGAGATGGCCCAAGCGTTCGTCTTTCCCTCCAGCTACGAGGCGTTCTCGCTCGTCAGCCTCGAGGCGGCCGCGTGCGGGCTGCCGATCCTCGCGACGCCGATCAACGGCGTGCGTGAGCTGATCGTCGATGGAGAAAGCGGCTTCGTGATCGATCGCGACGCCGGCGAGATCGCCGATCGACTGATGCGACTCGCCGCGGACCCGAAGCTGATGGCGAGCATCGGCGGCGCCGCGCGCGAAGCGGCGCTCGCGTTCGGCTGGGAGCGGATGGTCGCGCGACACCACGAGCTCTACGCCGCGCTGGCGGACGCCAAGACCGGCGCCGGCGCTCCGCGGTCAGGCTGAGCAGCCGGGCGCTCAGCCGGCCCGGCCGCGCTCAGCCGGCCCGGCCGCGCTCAGCCGGCCGTCGCGCTCAGCCGGCCCAGGCCGCGGTCAGCCGACGGGCGATCGCGAAGCGATCGTGTGGCGCGTCTCGCGCGCCTCGATCAGCAACCGCTCGAGCGGGTCCGTCGCGGCGGCCACCGAGAAACGCGCTTCGACCGCCGCGCGACCGCTCGCGGCGAGTTGCGCGCGCATGTCCGGGGCGTCGCGCAGCGTGCTCAGACGTTCGGCGAGCATCTCGTGATCGCCCTCACGGAAGATCAGCCCTCCGCCCGTCAGCTCGATCAGCCACGGAATCTCGCCGGAGTCCGATCCGACGACCGGTACGCCGCACCACAGCGCCTCGACGATCACCCGGCCGAACTGCTCCTTCCACGTCGGAGTCGTGTGCGAAGGCAGCGCGATGACGTCACACAGCGCGTAGCCGCGCGCCATCTCGGCGTGGCTCAGCCCGTCGAGCACGCGAACGCTCGAACCCGGAATCGGCTGCCCCTCGAGCCGAGGGCGCAGCTCGCCGTCGCCGATCAGGAGCAGCTCGACCGGCGCCGGCAGCGCCCTGACGGCCGCGAGCAGATCGAGCAGCCCCTTGCTCTCGACCAGGCGACCGGCATAGCCGACCGTGAACGGGCGCTTCGACGGCCGTGGAAGCACCTGCCACTCGGGGACCGCATGGGGCGCCAGCACGACGGAGCCGGCTGCGCCCCAGGCGCGCGCGAGGCGCGCGGCGCTGTCCGAGCGGGCGGCGACGAACGCGGCGTCGGCCAGCGTGCGGGCGCGCATCGCGCGGACCGGAGGCGGCAGGCGCCGGTCGATGTTCTCCGCGCATTGAACCCCGAACGGGATCCCGAGCCGCTTCAGCGCGCGTCCCCACTGAGTCGCCGCCAGCGCAAACGGCTCCGCCTCGACGAACGCCACGTCCGGTCGCGCGCGGGCGATCGCCCTGCGGCATGCGGTCAGGTAGACGTGTCGCTGGGGCCGTCCGCGCAGGAGCACCGGAGTCGGCCGCAACGCGTCGCGCATTCCCTCGAGCGCCTGCGGCTCGACGTCGCGCCCGGAGTACTCGCTGCGCCAGCGACGCGGCAGCACGAGCACGACGATCCAGCCACGTCGCTTCAGTTCGCGGTACACCTCCTGGTTGACGCTGACGACGGAGGGATGGCTGACGACCAGCAGCCGGCGTTCGCGCCCGCCAAGCGAAGCCCGATCTTCGCCCTCCGAGTCGCGCGTCGGCGAGGGCGGCGAGGGCATTTGCACGAGCACATCGTTGCACGTCGTCCGCCGGCGCGCGGCCGTGTGACCGGTAGTCTTTAGGCGAAAGTCACGCCAGTCCGTATGATGCCCCCGACCGGCCTACGGACGGATCCTGCAGTCGATGAACGAGACGACCGACGCCACCGCCATCTTCGCGCCGATCTGGCGGCGGAAGTGGCTGATCCTCGCCGTCGGCGTCATCGTCGGCGTCGCGAGCTACTTCTACTACAAGAACAAGCAGCACATCTATCAGGGAAGCACCCAAGTATATCTGGGAGCCTCCGCCGAAGAACAGCTGCCTGGTGAAAAATCCGCCGGCAAGAGCGCGACCGCGACGATCGCCAGCCAGGCGACGATCATCAACGCGATCGTCGTCGAACAGGTTCACAAGAGGTTCGTGGCCGATCACAAAGCCGCGCTTGTCAAAGGCGCCAGTGTGAAAGCCAAAGTGCCGGAAAAGAGCCAGTTCATAGTCATCTCGGCGGAAGCGCACACGGCGAGGGCGGCGGCGCTCCTCGCCAACGCGACCGCGCGCGCGTACATCGCGCGTCAGACCGCCACGCGCCAGGCGCTGATTGAAAAATCGATCGCGATCGACCGGCGCCAGCTGCGCAGGATCGAACTCGCAAGCGTCCCCAAGGTCGCGCCGAAAGCGGCTACGCAGAGCAAATCGGCCACGCCGGCCCCGACGCCGACGCCGACCGCGTCGAGCATCCTGCAGGAGGCGAGCCTCAGCAGCCAGATCAACAAGCTCGAAGCGAGCCTCACGTTGCCCGGCGCGCAGCAGATCAAACCGGCGACAGGAGCGACCGCGACGTTGCTCTCGCCGAAGCCGCGGCAGAACGCGATCTTCGGGTTCGTGATCGGCCTCGTCCTGGCCGCGATCGCCGCGTACATGCTCAGTCGTTTCGACCGGCGGCTGCGATCGCTCGCGGGGATCGAAGCGGCGCTGCCCTCGCCGATCCTCACGGCGCTGCCGCAGGTCCGGCGGCCGATCGTCCGACGCGACGCACAGCCGACGCCCTCGCGGTTCCTCGTCGAGCCCGTGCGGCGATTGCACACGGCGCTGCAGCTCGGCGGCACGGAGCGCGCGACGCCGCGAGTGATCCTGTTCCTCAGCCCCGACGCCGGCGACGGCAAGTCGACGCTCGCCGCCGAGCTCGCGCTGATCAAGCGCGACGCCGGCCAGCGCGTCGCGATCGTCGAGGCGAACCTCCGCCGCCCGGCGCAGGCGCGGCTGCTCGATCTGAACGGAGCGTCGGGGCTCGCGGACGTGCTCGAAGGAAGGGTCTCGCTCGAGCAGGCGATGCAGCGCGTGCATCCGACGCAGCCGTCGCAATTGTCAACCGCAGAGCAGGCGGCGCCGGTCGCGACGGCCGTCGCGCTCGGGACCGGCTCGCTGCTCGTGCTGACCGGCGGCGGGCCCGTCGCGAACCCGCCGGCGCTGCTCGCCTCACCGGCGATGGCCGAGCTGCTCGGATCGCTCGGCGCGGAGTTCGACTCGGTCCTGATCGACGCGCCCTCGCCGCTCGAAGTGAGCGACGTCCTGCCGCTCCTGCAGCACGTCGACGGCGTTCTCGTCGTGGCGCGCGCAGGGCAGACGCGGGAACTCTCAGCCGATCGCTTCGTGCAGTTGCTGGGCCAATCGAACGTGCCCGTGCTCGGCACGGTCGCAAACTGCGTCCCTCGGAAGGAAATTGAGCGGTACGGCCTCTCCCCGTCCAACGGGCGGGTCGGCAAATTGATGGGACGATGAGCGCGCTTCGTCCCCGCGCGGCGAGCGTCGGCGGCTCGATTCATCCGGCGGTGCTCGACAGACGGATCCGCGACGCCACGCTGATCGGGCTGAGCGCGCTGATCCCGGCGTGCCTCGCGCTCGGCTTGGCGATCGCGCTGCCGAAGACGAGCGTGCTCGTCGTGCTCGTCGCGATCGTCGGCGTCGTCGGCGTCGTCGCGCTGATCGTCAGCAGCCGGCTGGAGGTTACGGTGCTGCTGTTGGGGATCTACCTGGGGCTGCTCGACGGGCCCGTCAAGCTCGGAATCGGCCGCAGCGAAGCGACCGCCGCGGCACGCAACGTCCTGATCCTCGCGGTCGCGCTGGGCGCGCTGATGCGCCTGATCGTGCACAAGGAACGCGTGCGGTTGCCACCGCTGTCCGGCTGGGTGATCGCGTTCGTCGCGGTCGTCGTCCTCAACAGCTTCAATCCCTCGACGCACGGGCTGCTTCACGCGCTCGGGGGTTTCAGGCAGCAGGCGCAATGGGTGCCGTTCTTCTTCTTCGGCTACGCGCTGATGCGCTCGAAGAAGCGCCTGCGGCAGTTCGCGCTGCTGGTCGGGGTGTGCGCGCTGGCGAACGGCGTCGTCTCGACCTACCAGACGGCGCTTTCGCCGGGGCAGCTCGCCAGCTGGGGGCCCGGATACCGCGATCTCGTGCAGCCCACGACGGTCGGCAAAAAGGGCTCGTCGGCGAGGACCTACAGCAGCGAAGGCGAAGGCAGGGTTCGACCGCCCGGGCTCGGCTCGGACTCGGGCTTCGGCGGCGGCGTCGGCGTGATCGCGCTCCCGTTCTGCCTCGCGCTGTTCGCCACGTGGCGCTCTCGCCGAAGATGGGTCGCAATGGTTCTCTGCCTCGGAGCGCTCGTCGCGGTGGCCACCGGCCTCGGTCGAACGCAGGTCGTCGGCGCCGTCCTCGCCGTCGTCGCCTTCGCGCTGCTCGCCACGCTCGCCGGGCGTCAGGTGACGCGGCCGCTGGGCGCGTTGCTGGCGATCGTCGCGCTCGCGCTGCCGCTCGGCGCCGTGTTCGTCTCGGCCGAGGGTTCCGGCACGTTCAAGCGCTACGCGAGCATCGCACCGAGCGAAGCGCCCAGCACGGTGCCGACGCACAAGGCGAAAGCGTGGACGAAAATCCCCGAGTTCCTCGCCAAGGCGCCGTTCGGCGTCGGGCTCGGCAGCGTCGGCGCGGCCAGCGGCTACGGCGGCAAGGTCACCGAACTGGTGGAAGGTCACGGGGTCAGCGCCGAGACTCAGTACAACCTCGAGGCGGACGAACTCGGAGCGCCCGGCTTGATCGTGTGGGTCGGCCTCACGTTGACCGTGATCGTGCTCGTGGCGCGAGGGATACGAAAGATCCGCGACGGCGACCTCGCGATTCTGCTCGCCGGCGCGTTCGCGGCGTTCGTCGCGCTGGCGTTCGAGGGATTCACCGCGCCGTTCATCACGAGCGCGGCGTCGGGTCCGTATTTCTGGTTCGCCATCGGCATCGCCGCCTACTGGCTCGCCGGGCGCCTGCCACGCCGCTCGAACGCGTCGATCGCCCCGCGCAGAGAGGGCGCGCCGGTCGCGGCGCTGACGTGATGCCGCCGTTCGGCTCGCGCGAGCGCGCGCGGGAGCGACCGCGCGGCTCGACGCGTGCTCGCCTGGAGATGCTGATCGGCGACCGTCGGCGACTGGTCGTCGCGCTGTCGGTCTGCTCGATCCTCTCGGGCTTCGCCGAATCGGCGACGCTCGCGCTGGTGGCGCAGATCGCCGTGTCGTTCGTCACGGGCGCCAAACACGTGCAGGTGCACGCCGGACCGCTCGACATCCACGCATCGACCGGAAAACTGCTGCTCGTCGCGTTCGGCTGCACGGTCGCACGGACCGCGCTGCAGTTCCCGCTCTCGATCCTTCCCGCGCGAATCGCCGCCGACGTGCAGGCGCGAATGCGGACGAAGCTGTTCGACGCGTTCACGCGCGCGTCGTGGGCGGTGCAGTCGCGTGACCGGGAGGGACAGCTGCAGGAGACGATGACCAATCAGGTCTCCTCGGCGACCGCGGGCGCCACCCAGGTGACGATCCTGATCAACGCGGCGTTCACGTTCGTCGTGCTGACGATCTCAGCGCTGGCGCTCAACGCGCTGGCGGCCGTGATCGTCGCCGTCGCGTCGATCGTGCTGTTCGGCTTGCTGCGGCCGCTGCGCGCGCGCGGCGTGCGCAACGCGCGCGCGCTGTCGAAGGCGCAGGTCGAGTACGCGGGCGGCATCGCCGAGTCGATTCGCGTTGCGGAAGAGGTGCACGTGTTCGGCGTCGTCGGGACGCAGCGCAAAGCGATCGCGGTCCTCGTGCGCGCCTCGCAAGAGCTCTTCTATCGCACCCAGGTACTCGGCAGGCTCGTCGCGAACCTCTACCAGAGCTTCATCTTCGTCCTGCTCGTGGCGGGCTTGGGCGGCCTCTACCTCATCGGTCGCAGGCACGTCGGCTCGCTCGGTGGCGTCGTTCTGATCCTCGTGCGCGCCGGCACGGCCGGGCAGCTCGTGCAGGGCGCCTATCAGAGCCTCGCGCAGTCGCTGCCGTTCATCGAGCGCATCCAGGAGACCGCCGAGCGCTACCTCGACAGCAGCCCGGCCGACGGCGAGCTGACGCTGCCGCGGGTCGAGCGAATCGCCTTCGAGGACGTTGGCTTCGCGTACAACCCCGGCCGGCCGGTGTTGTCCGGCATCGGCTTCGAGATCGAGCGCGGCGAGGTGATCGGGATCATCGGACCATCGGGCGCGGGCAAGTCGACGCTCGTCCATCTGCTGCTGCAGCTGCGCGTGCCCGATCATGGACGCTACCTCGTCAACGGCGTCGAGGCGGCCGAGTTCAAGCGAACGGACTGGACCGGTCAGGTCGCCTACGTGCCGCAGGAACCGCGCCTGCTGCACGCGTCGGTCGCCGAGAACATCCGCTTCTATCGCGAGCTCGACGACGCAGCGGTCGAACGCGCGGCGAAGCTCGCGCGGATCCACGACGACGTGATCGGCTGGCCGGCGCGCTACGCGACGATCGTCGGACCGCGCGCCGACGCCGTCTCGGGAGGTCAGCAGCAGCGCATCTGCCTCGCGCGCGCGCTCGCCGCGCGGCCCGAGGTGCTCGTCCTCGACGAGCCGACCAGCGCGCTCGACCCCACCTCGGAGGCGCTGATCGGCGAGTCGCTGACCGCCCTCAAACACGAGCTGACGCTGTTCATCATCGCGCACCGCATGTCGACGCTCGACATGTGCGACCGCGTGATGGTGATCGTCGACGGTCGCCTCGCCGCGTTCGACACGAAAGCGCTGCTGCAGCGCGACAACACCTACTACCGCCACGCCTCGCAGCTCGCCGCCGGCCCACGGGCACGATGACCGTCTCGGGGCGGATGCCCGACTTCTTCATCGTCGGCAGTCCGAAGAGCGGCACGACGGCCCTGTACGAGATGCTCAGGCGCCACCCGCAGATCTACATGCCCGACTGCAAGGAGCCGTGGTTCTTCGCCGAGGAGCTGCGCGAACGCACGCCGCCGCGCCCCGAAGGCGTGCCGGCGACGCTCGCCGAGTACCGCGCGCTGTTCGACGCCGCGGCGCCCGAGCAGCGCGTCGGCGAGGCCTCGGCGATGTACCTGTGGTCGCGAACCGCCGCGCGACGGATCGCCGATCAGCAACCGGACGCCCGGATCATCGCGATCCTGCGCGAGCCCGCGAGCTTCCTGCGCTCGCTGCACCTGCAATGGGTCAAGACGTACGTCGAGACCGAGAACGACTTCGGCCGCGCGATCGCGCTCGAGCAGTCGCGCCGTCAGGGTCGCGAGATCCCTCCCTACACCTATTGGCCTCGGGCGCTGCTCTACTCCGAGCACGTCCGCTACGTCGAGCAGCTGCGCCGCTATCGCGAGCGCTTCCCGCCCGAGCGGATGAAGGTCCTGATCTACGACGACTTCCAGCGAGACAACGAAGCGACGGTGCGAGAGGTGCTGCGCTTCCTCGACGTGGACGACGAGCAGGCGATCGAAAGCGTCCACGCGAATCCGACCGTCCGCGCGCGTTCGCAGCCGCTCGACGAGCTGTTGCACGCCGTCTCGGTCGGCCGTGGACCGCTCTCCCGCGCGGTCAAGGCGGGGGTCAAGGCGGTCACCCCGCGGCGTCTGCGCCGCTTCGCGGTCAGCGAGCTTCGCGGGCGGCTCCTGTACGCGGCGCCGCAGCCCGCCGATCGGGACGTGATGGCCGCGCTGCGCCGCCGTTTCGAGCCCGAGGTGGTGGCGCTGAGCGAGTATCTCGATCGTGATCTGGTCTCGCTGTGGGGCTATGATCGACTCGGCCATGAGCGCATCGGCTGAAGGATCGATCGCCGCGCTCGCTTCGCAGCGCCGGATCCCCGACTTCTTCATCGTCGGCCATCCCAAGAGCGGCACGACGGCCCTGTACGAGATGTTGCGAGCGCACCCACGGGTGTTCATGCCCGAGCTGAAGGAGCCGTGGTTCTTCGCGACCGACATGCGCCCCCGCTTCCAGCCGCCGAGATCGGCCTCGCCGCCGGAGACGCTCGATCAGTACACGCGGCTGTTCGACGGCGCGGGCGCCGGTCAGCTCGCGGGCGAGGCCTCGACCGCTTATCTCCTGTCGCACAGCGCCGCCGAGCGGATCGCGGCCGTGCGGCCGGACGCGCGGATCATCGCGATCCTGCGCGAGCCGGCGAGCTTCCTGCGCTCGCTGCACCTGCAGCTGCTGCGCACCCACGTCGAGGGAAGCAAGCGGTTCGCGGACGCGATCAGGCTCGAGCCCGCCCGGCGCGAAGGCAGGCGCGTCCCGCGACGCTCGCACCGTCCGCAGCTGCTCCTGTACTCCGACCACGTTCGCTACGTCGAGCAGCTGAAGCGCTACCACGCGCTGTTCCCGGCGGAGCAGGTCCTCGTGCTGATCTACGACGATTTCCGCAACGACAACGCCGCCACGGTCCGCCGTGTCCTGCGCTTCCTCGAGCTCGGCGATGAGGTCGCGGTCGACGCCAGGGAGGCGAATCCGACCGTGATCCAAATGCGCTCGCAGCAGCTCGACGAAATGATGAACATCATCTCCGTCGGGCGCGGTCCGGTCTCACGCGCCGCGAAGGCCGGGCTCAAGGCGATCACCTCGAGCGGGCTGCGCAGGGCGGCGATGCGCTTCACGCAGCGGCGTCTGATCTACGGGCGCCCTCAGCCCGCCGACGAGCGACTGATGCTCGAGCTGCGCCGGCGCTTCAAGCCGCAGGTCGTCGAGTTGAGCGCGTACCTCGATCGCGATCTCGTGAGCTTGTGGGGCTATGAGCGCCTCGACTGACCTGTCCGCGAGCGATCACGCTCCTGCCGCCGGCGCCGGGCTGAGCGATCGCTGGCGGCGCGCGGCCGAGGCCGAGCAGGAGGCCGGGCTCCCGCGCGGCGCGGCCGTCGTCTCGTGCACGGCGCCGCTCGGGACCGGCGGCCTCGGTCGCCACCTCAGCGAGCTCGCCGACGCGCTGCGGCGGCGAAACGGGAGCGGGCCGACGTGCATCTGCGGCTCCACGGGCGACGGCGAGCGTGGGCGTGTGGCGGGCACGCCGACCTTTGCCCGGCTCGCGCAACGTCTCTCCTCGCTCGGCGCGCCGCTCTCGCCCGCGCTGCGCACGTGGGCGACGATGAGCGAGTTCGACGCCTCCGCGGCCCGGCGCCTGCCGCGCGCCGAGCATCTGATCGCGTTCAACGGACAGGCTTGTAGTCAGTTCGACGCGGCGCGCGAGCTGCGCTACGAGTCGATCGCGCTCGTCTCGGCGAACTCGCACCTGCGCCGGGTCATTCGCCAGCACGCGTGCGCGCGTCGCCAGTACCCGATCGAGCGGACGTGGCCGTCGCATCTCCTGCGACGCAACCTCGCCGAGTACGCGCGCGCCGACCGCATCTACGTCGCGTCGCGCTACATCCGCGACTCGTTCCTCGCCGAGGGGGTTGGCGAGGAGCGGCTCGCGTCGTTCCCGCTGACCCCGCATCCCCGCTACGACGCCACGGCCGAGCGCATCCCGTCTGAGCGCTTCGACGTCGTCTACGTCGGCAGCCTCGCCGTGCACAAGGGTGTGCCGCTGCTGATCGACGCCGTGCGCAGCCTCGCCCACCGCGACCTGCGCCTGCTGCTCGTCGGCGGCTGGGGCACGCGCGGGATGCGCCGCTTCGTCGAGGACGCGCGCGCACGCGACGCGCGGATCGTCGTCTGCCCCGGCGATCCGCTGCCGCGGCTGCGCGCGGCCGCGCTGTGCGTGCACCCCGCCTACGAGGACGGCTTCGGATACGCGCCGGCCGAGGCGCTCGCGTGCGGCGTGCCAGTGCTCGTCAGCGAGGACACGGGCATGAAGGACCTGATCGATCGTGGACGCAACGGCCTGGTCCTGCCGACCGGAGACCTGAACGCGCTGACCGAGGCGATCGACGCGGCCTATCGGGCCGGTGGACGCGTTGGCTGAGCGCGGGCGCGCCGCGCGATGAGCGCCACGAGCGAAGCCGCCGCGCGCGCGATCGCGGCCGAAGCGCGCGCTCGACCGACGCTGAGCGTCGTCGCGATCGGGGTCTCGACGGCGCGCGTGTGCGGCGTGCACGATCACGCGGCGGCGCTCGCGGCGGCGCTCGCGGACGAGCGGATCTCGTGCTCGTTGCATTGGCTCGCGCGCGGGGAGCCGGTCGAGGGCGGCGACTCATCCTCGATCGGAAGCTGGACGCGCTCGCTCACGCGCGAGCTCGATCGCGAGCGGCCGGACGCGGTCCTGCTGCACTACTCCGTGTTCGCGTTCTCCGCGCGTGGCGTCCCGCTGCACGTGCCGCCGCTGCTCGCGCGGCTGCGCGCCGTCGGCGTGCCCGTCGTCACGGTGCTGCACGAGTACGCCCACCCGTGGCGCGGCGGTGCGCGCGGATTGACGTGGGCGCTCACGCAACGCGCGATCCTCAGCTCGGTCATGCGCGCCTCCGCCGGCCTCGTCGTGACGGCCTCGTTTCGAGTCGACTGGCTGCAGTCGCGACCGTGGCTGCCGCGTCGACCGATCGCGCTCGCGCCGGTCTTCTCGACGCTGCCCGCGCCTCGGCCCGGCGTCGCGCCGGCGGGCTCGGGGGGACGGATCGGCCTGTTCGGATACGGGCACGACGGCGCCGCGATGGAGACCGTGCTCGACGCGATCGGCCTGCTCGAGCGGGACGAGACCGCGGTCGAGCTGATCCTGCTCGGCGCGCCGGGCGCGTCCTCGACGGCGGGAGCGGCATGGCGCGCGGCGTCCCGCGAGCGTGGGCTCGCGAATCCCCCGGCCTTCTCCGGCGTGCTGCCCGCGCAGGAGCTCTCCGACGCGATCGCCGCCTGCGACGTGCTGCTGTCGGCCGAACCCGCCGGCCCGACCTCGCGCAAGACGACGCTCGCGGCCTCGCTCGCATCCGGTCGACCGGTCGTCGCGCTCGACGGGCGCCGCCGCTGGGAGGAGCTCGTTCGCGCGCAAGCGGCGCTCGTCGTCGAGCCGACGGCCAGCGCCCTCGCGCGGGCGCTGGCCGGGCTCGTGGGCGACGCCGCGGCCCGCGAGCAGCTCGGCCGGCGCGGTCGCGCGTTCGCGGAACGGAGCATGAGCGTCGCCGGCAGCGCGCGCGCGGTGGCGAAGCTGCTCCGCGAGACGGCTCCCGGGCGCGTCCCGTGAGCCGCCCGAAGGTGATCTACGTGATGGGCGCCGGGCGCAGCGGGAGCACGATCCTCGGCGTGACGCTGGGCAACTGCTCCGGCGTCTTCTTCGCGGGTGAGCTCGATCGGTGGTTCGCGCGATCGGGCGTCCCGCGGCGAGCGGAGCCTGAGCTGAGGCGCTTCTGGGATCAGATCCTGCCGCTGGTCGAGGACGCTCAGGCGCTGTTCGACAGCAGGACCGGGTGGATCGAGCGATCCTCCGCCGCGCTCGACCCGCGAAAGCTGGCGACGCGGCGCCGGCTGCGCCGACGCTACCGCCTCGGCTCGGAGCGGCTGTACCGCGCGATCGCCAGCGTCACGGGGGCGACGCACATCGTCGACACCTCGCACTACCCGCTGCGCGCGCGCGCG
>DATHND010000137.1:0-25314 GCA_035486335.1 Solirubrobacteraceae bacterium | reverse complement strand
CGGGTGTGTCTCGGTGTGGTCGCCGATCACGAAGCCGTCGCGGATCTCGCGCGCCGTCGAGGCGCTGAAGTAGCGCAGCTCCTCGCCGATCACGAAGAACGTCGCCGGGACGTGTTCGCGCTCGAGCACGTCGAGCACTTCCGGCGTGTACGGGCCGGGCCCGTCGTCGAACGTCAGCGCGACGTCGCGCCCGTCGTCGCCGCCGGCGCGCACGAACGGCGTGTAGGCGAGCGTCGAGGAGATCGCCTTGTTATCGGTTTCGAGCGTGTCGGGCGGCGGCGTGACCGACCGCGCGGCGACCGCCGGCGCGTGGCGGTGCGCCCCGGCGGACGACGCGCCCCGCGAGCCGAGCGAGCTCGACAGCACGACGACGAGCACGACCACGAGCACCGCGAAGACGAGCGCCGCGCCGAGCCGGCGCCGGCGAAAGCGCGCGCCGGGGCTCGGCTCGAGCCGCTGCAGCGGCAGCGGCGGGACCTTGCGCGTGCGACGCGGCTCGTCCTCGAAGTCCCAGTTCCACCGTGGGCTCACTGAGCGGATGCTAGACAGCGATCGGGTCGTGAGGATGCGGCTCGCCGCGCCCGGAGCGATCCGGCTCGAAGGCGCCGCGCGGTAGGGGCGCACGCCGTCCGCCGCGCTTTTCGCGAGAATCAGCGAATGCACGTGACAGCGAAGGCCGATTACGCCGTGCGCGCGGTGATCGAGCTCGCCGACAGCAAGCAGGACGCGCCGCGCAAGGTCGACGACGTCGCGCAGAGTCAGGGGATCCCCGTGTCGTTCCTCGAGAACATCCTCACGCAGCTGCGCTCGTCCGGGATCGTACGCAGCCAGCGGGGGCCGGAAGGCGGCTATTGGCTCGCCAAACCCGCCGCCGAGGTGAGCCTCGCGCAGATCATCCGCGCCGTCGAGGGTCCGCTCGTCGGCGTCCGCGGTCAACGCCCCGAGGAGATCGAGTACGTCGGCTCGGCGGAGTCGCTGCAGCAGGTGTGGATCGCGCTGCGCGCGAACCTGCGCAAAGTGCTCGAGCACGTGACCGTCGCCGACGTCTCGACCGGGAAACTGCCGAAAGACGTGATCGCCCTCACTCGCCAAGAGGCAGCGTGGGAAACCCGCTAGCGGCGCGCCGGCGCTCCGTACGGCCGAGCGGCTCGCAGCCGTTTTCTCGCAGCTGGCAGCTGACGATCGCGCCCGCAACGGAGGCGAAGGGGAGACGGATTCCGGTTTGTGGAATAAGAGACGTCGGTTGCAGTGTGCTCCATCGCACACTTCACTTACAGAAGGATTCGCGAGGCTTCTGTTCGTTTGAGCAGCCACCCCGCGGGGTACCCTGCTCGGAGCCTCGGGCTCCTCGTCCCTTGGGTCCTTCAGGCACCCCATCGTCCCCGCCCTCACCATAGGAGATAGCTCGCCGATGCCAGCATCAGCTCCAACCGCCGTTGACGCGCCCGCTTCAACCGACGCCGCCGAGGCCGCCGTCGAGGCGATCACCGGCTCGGCCGGGCAGGAGGTCTCCTTCTCGCTCGCGCTGTCGCAGGATCAGAAGGACATCCGCGACTGGGTTCACGGGTTCGCGGCGGACGTCGTGCGCCCCGCCGCGCACGAGTGGGACGAGCGCGAGGAGACGCCGTGGCCGATCATCCAAGAGGCCGCGAAGATCGGGCTCTACGGCTTTGAAGGCATGGCGCAGTTCTTCGCCGACCCGTCGGGGCTCGGCCTGCCGATCGTCAACGAGGAGCTGTTTTGGGGCGACGCGGGCATCGGCATGTCGATCATGGGCACGGCGCTCGCCGTCGCGGCGATCTTCGGTCAGGGCTCCGGCGAGCAGATCGGCGAGTGGATCCCGCGCTGCTTCGGCACGGTCGAGGACGTCAAGGTCGCGGCGTTCTGCGCCTCTGAGCCGAACGCCGGCTCGGACGTCTCCGGCGTGCGCACGAGCGCGAAGTTCGACGAGGCCGCCGGCGAGTGGGTGCTGAACGGCCAGAAGGCGTGGGCGACGAACGGCGGCATCTCGGACGTCCACGTGGTGATCGCCTCGATCGACCGCGAGCTCGGCTCCAAAGGTCACGCGGCGTTCATCGTGCCGATGTCAGAGGCGAAGGGCATCTCGCAGGGCACGAAGGTCTCAAAGCACGGACTGCGCGCCTCGCACACGGCCGATGTGTTCCTCGACGACTGCCGCGTGCCGGCCGGTTATGTGCTCGGCGGCAAGGAGAAGCTCGACGAGCGTCTCGCGCGCGTGCGCGAGGGCAAGCGGTCGAACTCGCAGGCGGCGATGGCGACGTTCGAGTCATCGCGCCCGACGGTCGGCTCGCAGGCGCTCGGGATCGCTCGCGCGGCGTATGAGTACGCGCTCGACTACGCCAAGGAGCGCGAGCAGTTCGGTCGCAAGATCATCGAGAACCAGGCGATCGCGTTCACGCTCGCGCGGATGAAGCTCGAGATCGACGCCGCGCGACTGCTCGTCTGGCGCGCGTCGTGGATGGGTCGCAACCAGGTCCCGTTCGAGAACGCCGAGGGCTCGATGTCGAAGCTGAAGGCGGGTGAGGTCGCCGTGTGGGTGACCGAGCGCGCGATCCAGATCCTCGGCGGCAACGGCTACACGCGGGAGTTCCCCGTCGAGCGCTGGCACCGCGACGCGAAGATCTACGACATCTTCGAGGGCACCGCCGAGATCCAGCAGCTCGTGATCAGCCGCGCGATCTCGGGGATGCACATCAAGTAGACGCGGCACGCGGTTCCGACGCGGCACGCGATCCGGTTCCGCGCCGTCGGTTCGCGCCGGCGTCCGCCGCGGCTCTAGCTCCGCTCGATCTCGAGCGCGTCGGTGCGCAGCAGCGCGGGCTCCTCGAGTGGCGGCTCAGCCGTGCTATCAGGCGTGCTCTCGCCGGGCGCGGGGCGCGTCCACGGGCGCTTGACCGCCAGCCAGCCGCCGCCGAGCACGAGCAGCGCACCGCACAGGATCCAACCGAGCGCCGTCGTTTCGACGCCGACGTACTTCAGACCGGAGGCGGCGATCACGAACGTGATGACGGGCCTGATGTAGCGGTCGGGCGCGCTCGAGGAAAGCAGCGAGCCGATCAGCACGGCCGGGACGCTGCCGATGATCAGCGAAACCGTCACGCCGAATTCGACGTGACCAAAAGCCAGCGCGCCGAGCGCGGCGGCGAGCGTCAGCGGGACGGCCTGCGTCAGGTCCGTTCCGACGAGTTGCTTCGCGCCGATCATCGGATAGAGGAACAGCAGCATCACGATCATCAGCGAGCCCGCGCCGACCGACGTCATCCCGACGATCACACCGCCGATCATGCCGATCGCGACGCTGCGCAACGGGTGCACGGCGATCTCGTTGACCGTCGCCGTGCGCTCGCGACCGTCGCGGCGGTCGAGCACGTAACGCACGACCATCGCGCCGGCGCCGACGAGCAGCGCGGCGCCGAGCACGACCTCGATGTTTTCCTGCGCGCTCTTCGCGTGTCCCATCAGGCTCAACAGGTACGCGCCGAGGAACGCCATTGGCACCGAGCCGAGCACCATCCAGCCGACGAGACGTGTGTTGACGGTGCGCTGGCGCAGGTGCACGCCCGCGCCGATCGGGCGCATCACGACCGCCGCGACGAGATCGCTCGAGATCGCCGCCGACGGCTTGACGCTGAACAGCAGGATCAACATCGGCGTCATCAGCGCCCCGCCGCCGGCGCCGGTCATACCGACGAGGAAGCCGATCACGGCGCTGCCGAGGACTATGTACGGATCTACGTGCAAACCCACGCTCCGAGCGCGACGCGGGCGAATGCCCGCAGCGGATCAACAGACTAAGCTCAGCGAAGATATCGACAATATCTAGAAAATCAAGTCAGGGCGCAATGTCGATGCGGCGACGCCGCCGCCGCGTCCTGTGCCTGTCGGCGCGCGGCGACGCACGTCTCGCGCCCCCGCGCGGAGGGGGGCGATTTCGCCGCCAAGTGAGCGCAATTCGGCGCGCTACCAGGCTTGCTGCGCGCGGCAGTGCGGGCAGGCGACCGTCGTCGAGACGGGCGCGCGGAAGACGTAGCCGCAGGCACACGCGTACGACGCCTCGTCTAGCGGGCCGCCGGCGTTGCGCGCGCGCTGGACCGCGAGGTCGGCGGCGCGCGCAGGCGCGTCCGCCGCCGCGCGTGCGCCCTCCGGGCGGTGCCGTTCTTCGCGCGTGCGCCGCGGGTGGCGGAGCGTTTGGGGGATGTTCGCTCGCATCGCTCTAGTAGAGAAGACCCTGCTCACGCTCAAAGGTTTCGCTCCGCACCTTCGATTTCCTCGCAGCCGCGGGGAATCGCTGGACGATCGTTCGACCTCTGCGTGCGCGACGACGCGGCCGACGTGGGCGGCACGGGCGCAAAGCGGTTTGCGATACTGACGGCGTGAATCCCGCGCGGAAGCGAACGGTGCGTCTCGTCGTCGCGCTGAGCGCCGCGGTGCTGCTCGCGAGCGCGCTGATCTACACGAGCTTCAGCGCTGCGAGCCCGGCGCTCAGTCCCAGTCAGCTGCTACGCCAGGCGCAGCCTGGCCGCAGCTACCAGCTGACGGGCAAGGTCGTCGCCGGATCGGTGCGCCACGAAGGCGACGGGCTCGACTTCAGCGTCGCCGACCGCGTCGGCGGCACGGCGATCCCGGTGTCCTACTCTGGGACCGTGCCCGATCCGTTTCGCGAAGGGCGCGAGGTGATCGTGACGGTCGAGAAACAGGGCGGCCGGTTCGTCGGCGAACGCAACTCGCTGATCACGAAGTGCCCGTCGAAGTACAAGACCGCTCCGGCGGGCGAGAAACAGAACTACTGAGTGGCCGATCTCGGTCGCATCTGCCTGCTGCTGGCGCTCGTCGTCTGCGCGTACGGCATCTTCGCGGCGGTGTACGGCGTGCGCACGGGGCGCGTCGAGTTCAGCGAGTCGGCGCGCCGCGCCGTGTACGCGCTCGCGATCATCCTGACCACGGCGTTCGCGGTGCTCGAGATCGCGTTCCTGCGCAACGACTTCGCGTTCAACACGGTCGCCGACACGTCGAGCCGCACGACGCCGACGTTCTACCGCGCCGCCGCGGTGTGGTCCTCGCAGGAAGGCTCGCTGCTGCTGTGGGCGTGGCTGCTGTCGCTGTGGTCGAGCCTCGCGCTGTTCCTCGTGCGGCGGCGGATGCGCGACATCGCCGCGTACGCGACCGCCGTGCTGCTCGGCTTCGCCGCCTTCTTCATCTCGTTGATGATCTTCTACGCGACGCCGTTCGCCACGACGAGCCCCGCTCCGGCGGAAGGCGTCGGGCTCGATCCGCTGCTGCGCTTCCCGACGATGATGATCCACCCGCCGATGCTGTACTCGGGGTACACGCTGTGCACGATCCCGCTCGCGTTCGCCGTCGGCGCGCTCGCGACCCGCCGCGTCGACGCCGACTGGATCAAAGCGATCCGCCGTTTCGCGTTCGCGGCGTGGCTGTTCCTCGGCGTTGGCATCCTGCTCGGCGCGCGCTGGTCCTACTCCGAGCTCGGTTGGGGCGGCTACTGGGGCTGGGACGCCGTCGAGAACGCCTCGCTGATGCCGTGGCTGACCGGCACGGCCTTCTTGCACTCGCTGATGATCCAGGAGAAACGCGGGATGCTGAAGGTCTGGAACGTGTCGCTCGTGCTCGCGACGGGCACGCTCGCGGTCATGGGCACGTTCCTCGTCCGCAGCGGCATCCTCAACTCGATCCACGCGTTCGGCGGCGCGACGCTCGGCGTGCCGTTCGTCGTGCTGATCGGCATCCTGATCGCCGGCTCGATCTATCTCGTCGTCTCGCGGCGCGACGTGCTGCGCTCCGAGCACCGCCTCGACTCGCTGCTCTCGCGGGAATCGCTCTTCCTCGCCAACAACGTCGTGCTCGTCGCGCTCTGCTTCGTGATCTTCTGGGGTACCTATTTCCCGCTGATCTCCGAGGCGTTGACCGGCACCGAAGCGTCGGTCGGGCCGCCGTGGTTCGATCGCTACACGGTTCCGCTAGCGCTGATCCTCGTGCTGCTGAGCGGGATCGGCCCGGTGATCGCGTGGCGCCGCGCGACGCTCGCCAACGCGCGGCGCAACTTCCTCGCGCCGCTGCTCGGCGCGCTGGCGACGCTCGTCGTGCTCGTCGCCGCGGGCGTCACCGAGCGACCGTTCGCGCTGGCGATGTTCTGCTGCGCCGGCTTCGTGTTCGCCAGCGTCGCACAGGAGTTCGTGCGCGGTACGCGCGCGCGTCGCGCGATCGCCGGCGAGCCGCCGCCGCTCGCGCTGCTTGCGCTCGTGCGCCGCAACCGCCGCCGCTACGGCGGCTATGTGGTGCACGTCGGGATCGCCGTGCTGTTCGTCGGCGTCGCCGCGTCGTCCTCGTTCCAGCACGCCGTCGAGCAGCGCATCGCCGTCGGCGGCTCGACGCGAGTCGGCTCGTACACGATCCGCTACGTGCGCCCGACCGCGACGATCACGCCGAAGGAAGACCGCGCGCACACCGGCTCGACGCTCGCCCTCGGCGCCGTGCTCGACGTCAGCAAGGGCAAGCGGCATGTGGCGACGCTGCGACCGAGCGAGGGCTTCTACGACTCCGGCGAACCGGCGCAGGGCTCGGTCGGCCACCTGATCGGCGGCCAGGCGGTCAGCCATATCAGCATGAGCGCCGGCCTGACGCGCGACGTGTGGACGGCAATCGCGCCCGACATCTCGACGCCCGCGTTGCAGCGGATCGTGACGATCGGCAATCGCACGCTGTCGGCCGAAGAGGCGCCGATCGCGATCGGCGTGCTGGCGCGCGAATACCTCAAGCACCCGCCGGCCGCGGAATTCCACTTCATCGTCTCGCCGCTCGTCATGTGGATCTGGATCGGCGGTCTGATCGTCTTCGGCGGCGGCCTGATCGCGATCTGGCCGGCGCCGAGCACGGTGCGTCGTCGCGTCGCGCTGCGCTCGCGCTCCGCGCACGGGCTCGCGCGCGCCTGACGCGCGGATGCGACGACGCGCCACCGATCGCCGGCCGCCGAGGCGCTGAGTGGAGGTCTTGGTCGCGCTGCTCGCGTTCGCGCTGCTCGCCGTCGTGATCGCCGTCATCGCCGCTCCACTGCGCGCGAGCCTCGCGCGTCCGCCGGAGCGCAAGCGCGAGCGCGTCTCGCCCGAGCGCGCCGAGCTCGAGGCCGAACGCGAGGCCAAGTACCGCGAGATCCGCGACGCCGAGCTCGACTTCCGCACGGGCAAGCTCTCGCGTGAGGACTACGCGTCGCTCGACGCCGCGCTGCGGTCGGAGGGCCTCGAGATCCTGAACCGTCTCGAGGCGCTCGACGACCGCCCAAAGACTGACCCTGAAGTCGAGGATTAGAGAGCTACGCCCAGGGGCGCTTGAGCAGCAGGACGGCGTTCACGACGAACAGGATCGAGAAGAAGATCGTCCAGCGGTTCAGGTTGCGCTCGACCATCGAGCCGCCGCCGAGCGGACCGGTCCCGCTGCCGACGCCGAACGCTCCCGACAGGCCGGAATCCTTGCCCGAGTGCATCAGCACGAGGAAGATCACGATCACCGCGATGATCACCTGCAGGACCGAGAGGACCGTTTCCATGCGCGTCAGCCTAGCGCCTGCGGCGCTCACGGGCGAGGCAGTCGCGTTGGGCGCTCGATTGCGGGTGGTTTCTGCGTCTCTCTCCTCGGGTACGCTTACGCGCCGCGGCGGTTTCCGGCGCACTCGCGCTTGCCGACGCACCGATTGTGCAACACGATTACGAATCCTTTACTAGCTCGTGGTTGCCTGCCGATATGAATTCGGGAGGGCGTCCCCCGCGATTGTGGGTTGGCTGCGCCGACCACAACCATGGGACCACCAGACGATGATCGAGACCGCCGCATGATGTCCGCGAGCACGCGACGCGGGCTGGCTTGGCGGATCCTCGTCTCGGCGCTCGCAGGCAGCGGCCTGACGGCGTTCGGGCCGCTCGCGGGCGGTGCGCTTGCGGCCGAATCGAGCGGCAGCGCGGGCGAAGGCTCGCAGACGACGAGCACCTCGACCGAAGCGACCAGCCAGGAATCGCCGAAGCCGGCGCCGCCGACGACGACCTCGACGCCTGCTCCGACGACGCCCGCTCCGACGACGACGCCGACCACGACGCCGTCCACGACGACGAGCGCGACGCCGCCGCCGGCGACCACGACGAGCGGCGAGAGCAAACCGCCGCCGCCGAAGCCGTCCGCCAAACGGCCGACCGTCGTCGTTCAGCGCGGCCAGAAGACGACCGAAGCGAAGCGCGAAAACGCGACGACGACGGGCGCCAAACCGACGACCGGCACGCAGGCGCCCGGCGCGAACGGCGCCAACAACGTCGCCGCGCCGCCGGAAGTCGTCGCCGCGCAGGTCGGCGCGCTGGCGGCCGAGCTGGCCGGCTCGGCGGCGTCGACGCAGGCGCTCGACTTCTACCGGATCCCGCTGTTCCTGCTTCCGATCTACCAGGCGGCGGCCGTGCAGTACGGCGTCCCGTGGCAGATCCTCGCGGCGATCAACGAAATCGAGACCAACTACGGAACCGACCTGTCGGTATCGACGGCCGGCGCCGTCGGCTGGATGCAGTTCATGCCGGCGACTTGGATCCAGTACGGCGTCGACGCGCTCAACTCGGGCTACGCCGACCCGTACAACCCGGTCGACGCGGTGTTCGCCGCCGCGCGTTACCTGCGCGCCGCCGGCGCTGCGACCGACCTGCACGCGGCGATCCTCGCGTACAACCACTCCGAGGAATACGTCCAGTCGGTGCTGCTTCGCGCGAAGCTGATCTCGAGCTATCCGAAGGGCGTGATCGCGACGCTGACCGGTCTCACCGACGGCGAGCTGCCGGTCGCCGGCAAGCACGTCACGTGGGGTGCGTTGTCGAGCGAATCGGTCGCGCGCGCGAGCAGCTCGAGCGCAACGGCCGGAGCGACCGCGCTCGCAGGCGCCGCGAAGCCGGCCTCCACGCCGACGACCGGCGCTTCGCCGGGCACGAGCGCGACCTCCGGCGCGGCGCCCGCGCCGTCGGCCGCCGCCTCGGCTGCGAGCGGCGCGAGGAAGTCACAGCCGCTGCAGCTGATCGACTTGATGAGCTCGCCGAACGCCGACGTCGTCGCCGCGCAGGACGGGCGCATCGTCAAACTCGGCCACTCGAGCAAGCTCGGGCGGTACGTCGTGCTGCGCGACGTCTACGGCGACGTCTTCACGTACTCCGGCATGGGCAGCATCGCCTCGCAGTACCGCAAGCCGAGGCAGCCGCGCGCGGCTGCCTCGGCGACGACGCCGGCGCCGCCGGCGGTCGCCGCCGGCGGCGAATCGAAGCCGAAGCTGCCGGCGACCGCCGGCGGCCACCCGCCGCTGACGTTGAAGGTCAAAGCGCCCGCCTCGGGCGCGCCGGCAAGCGCCTCCGGCGCATCCGGCGAAGTGGAACCGGCGCCCGTGCAGACCGGCAAGGTGCGCCTGTTCGCGCACCCGGGCAACCCCGACGCGATCGCCTCGGCGGCCGCTCGCCGCGCCTCCTCGCGCTCGACGAAGGCCGGCGGCGTGCTGCCGCTGCGGGTCGGATCGATCGTCTCCAAGGGCACCGTGCTCGGACGCGTGCGCACGCCGCTGCACGCTCACGACGGCCATCTCGGCTTCGCGATCCGCCCGGGCGGCGACAGCGCGACGATCGACCCGCGTCCGATCCTCGCGAACTGGATGCAGCTGAGCACCGCCCTGCATCCGCAGGGCGCCAGCGGCAACACGGACCTGCTCGGCGCGACCGCCAGCGGCGTGTTCCTGCTCTCCAAGGGCGAACTCGAGCGCACCGTGCTCTCCGATCCGGGAATCGGCATCTACGCATGCGGACGGCAGGACATCGCCTCGGGCGCGATCGACAAGCGCGTGCTCGCGGTGCTCGAGTTCCTATCGCGGATCGGGCTGAAGCCGACCGTCAGCGCGCTGCGCTGCGGCCATAGCGAGATGACCGTCTCGGGCTTCGTATCCGAGCACTACACCGGCGACGCCGTCGACATCTCCGCGATCAACGGCGTCCCGATCGCCGGTCACCAGGGCGCCGGCTCGATCGCCGACCTGACGATCCGCGCGCTGTTGACGCTCCAGGGCGAATTCGTGCCGCACCAGATCATCAGCCTGATGCAGTATCCGGGCGCGCCGAACACGCTCGCGATGCCCGAACACTGGAACCACATTCACATTGGCTTCCAGCCCGTGGCCGGCGACGTGCCGCTGAGCCCGGCGGCCGCCGCGAAGGCCGCTCACTCGGCCGGCGCCGGCAAGACCGCGCCGGCGCCGATCGTCGCGCCGAGCCCGCTCAGCAGCACCCAGTGGAATCAGCTCGTCTCGCGAATCGGCTCGCTGCCGGCGCCGAAGGTCACGGCCAAGCCGAGCGGCTCGGCGATCAAGGACCCGAAGCGGTAGCGCGCGCGACGCCCGGTCGCGCCCGGGCGTCGCGTCGCGCGTCGTCCTAAGCGGGTGGTCCGCCCGGTGGCCCGGAGCCCGGCCCAGCGCCGGCGCCGCCCGGTGGGATCAGTTCGCGCACGCATTTTGCGTCGGCCTTGCGGAACGTCGCGCTCGCCGTGTCGAGCCCGTTCGTGTTGAACACCGGCCCCTTGCCGGACGTGTTCGGCGCCGGCAGGTTGACGCCGTTCTGGCGCATGCACGCGACGAACTTGGCCAGTCGCTGCGTGTTGCGCGCGCCGCCGCCGAAGCGCCGGGCGCCGGCGAAGTTGCCGCCGCACTTCTTCAACGCCGCCTTCAGCTGCGCGCGCGTTATGCCTTTCGGCAGCCGCAAGCCGCCACCGAGGCTGAACAGGCCACCTGGGCGTTGACCGTTCTGGCCAGGTTTGCGTTCCGGCAACGTGATGCCTTCCTTTTTCAAGCACGCGCGCAGCGCCGCGGCGCGAGCTCGGAACTGGCCGCGCGTTCCCGCCGGCGCCGTCGAGGACGCGCTCGTGCTGGCGCTGCCGGCCGTGCTGGCCGTGCTCGAGCCGCCGCCGCACGCCGACAGCAGGACTCCGGCGAGCAGCACCGCGATCGACGCGGCCGCAGCTGCCTCCAGGCGGCCCACCGGCTTGCGTCTGTTGCTCTTGCGTTGAGACATTGAGCTCCTTTGGTTTCGTGATCGAAGAAGGGATGCTCGCCGGCGAGGCGAGCGGACGTCGTCAGCCCTTGCCGAACAGCGCCTGTTCGCCGCCGCCGGCGCCCTGCCCGCCGCTCCCGGAGGCTCCGCTGGCTCCGGAGGATCGGCTGGAGCCGCCGAACAGGGCTGCGCCGCCGCCGCCGAGGCCGCCGGCTCCCGCCGCGCCTGCGCGGATCGACTGCGCGGCGATCGCGCCGTTCGCGCCGGGCGCGCCCGTGACGATGACCGTTTCGCCGGGGTGGACCCCGCCGGTGCTCGTGTCGACGCTCTTCGTGACCGTCGCGCCGGGCGCCGCCGTGACCTTGACGGTGTTCCCTTCGAGCGTCGTCACGTAAAGTGCGCCGTGGGAGACGTACGCAACCTGTCCGATCGTCGCGCCGACGCCGCCGCCGAGCCGGCCGCCGGTCGCTCCGCCGCTCGCGCCTGAGCCTGCACTTGAGGTGGAGGTCGAGCCTGCGCCCGCGCCGCCGCGAAGCGACGCCAGCCGTGCGACAAGGCTGCCACCGGCGGCGGCGCCATTCGCGCCGGTCGACGTGCCGGAGCCTGCTTGCCCCTTCTCGACGAGCACGCCGGCGATGAAGCCGCACGCGATCGCCAGCGCCGCGAGCAGCGCCAGCGGCAGCGGCGTCAACAGCCGCCGGCGTGGGCGCGGCGGCGGCATCTCGTCATCGGTCATGTCTGGCTCCTCGGTGGGTGGAAGTGCGTCACTCAAAGCGCAGCGCCTCGATCGGTCTGAGGGCCGCCGCGCGGGCGGCCGGGTAGGTGCCGAAGAACAGCCCCGAGAGGGCCGCGGCGCCGAAGGCGAGGAAGATCGAGTACGTGGCGATCGCCGGCTGGACGCCCGCGATCTTGAACTGGCTGCCGATCACGCCGACGAGCACGCCGGCGGTCCCGCCGATCAACGAGACGAGCACGGCCTCGGTGAGGAACTGGGTGAGGATGTCCGAGCGGCGCGCGCCGACGGCCTTGCGGATCCCGATCTCGCGTGTGCGCTCGGTGACGCTGACGAGCATGATGTTCATCACGCCGATACCGCCGACGAGCAGCGAGATCGCGGCGACCTCGCCGAGCAGCGTCGTGAACACGCTGCTCGTCGAGCTCGACGTTTCCAGCAGCGAGCCCTGGTTGAGCACCTGGAAGCCCGGTTCGGCGGTGTTCGTGATGTTGTGGCGTTCCTCGAGCGTCTGCGTGACCTCCGCTTCGGCCGCGTTCAGCGCCGACTGCGACTTCGCCTGGACCGTGATCGAGTTGATCGCGCCGAACCCCGTCAGCGAGTCCTGCACGGTCGAGATCGGCGCCATCACGACGTCATCCTGGTTGGTCGCCCCGTTGGAGCCCTTTTTCGCGAGCACTCCGACGACTTCGAAGCTCGAGCCGTTGACCTTGATGCTCTGACCGACGGCGCTCTGTCCGGCGAACAGTTCTTCGAGCACCGTCTGGCCGATCACGGCGACGCGCTTGTGCTGGCTGACGTCGGCGCTCGTGAACGGGGCGCCTTCGGCGATCTTGTAGTTGTGCGCGACGAGATAAGAGGGGGTCGTGCCGACGAAGCTCGACGGTTCGTAGCTGGTGCCGCCGGAGACGAGTTTCACGCTGGTGGCGTCGACGACCGGCGAGGCGCTCTGCACGTCCGGAGCGAGGCTCTTGTTCTGCAGCGCTTCGGCGTCCTGTTTGGTCAGCGACACGCTTGGAGCGATGCTCGCGCGCGCGCCGCCGCGCAGGCCCCCGGTCAAGACGATCAGCACGTTCGTGCCGAGGCTCTGGATCTGCGAGGTGACCGCCTCCGAGGAGCCGTTGCCGACGGCGATCAGGACGATCACCGACGCGACGCCGATCGTCATGCCGAGGATCGTCAGGCCGGAGCGCAGCTTGTTCGCGACGATGCCGCCCCACGCCGTGTGCAGCGTCTCGCGTCCGATCATGCGCGGGCCTCCACGGCGGCGCCCGCGAGCGGGCGGTCCTCGGCGACCCGTCCGTCGCTGAGGCGGATGACCCGGCTCGCGCGCTCGGCGACGTCGGGCTCGTGCGTGATCAGCACGACGGTCCGTGCTTCGTCGTTGAGCTGCGTGAAGACCCGCAGCACGTCGCTGGTCGAATGCGAGTCGAGGTTGCCGGTCGGCTCGTCGGCGAGGATCAGCGACGGGTTCGTCACGATCGCGCGCGCGACGGCGACGCGCTGCTGCTGACCGCCGGAGAGCTCGGACGGCTGATGGTGAATGCGGTTGCCCATGCCGACGGCCTGCAACGCCCGCACGGCGCGCCGCCGTCGCCTGGCTCCCTTCAGGCCGGCGTAGGCGAGCGGAAGTTCGACGTTCGCGAGCGCGCTCGTCCGCGCGACGAGGTTGAAGCTCTGGAAGACGAAGCCGATTCTGCGGTTGCGCAGGTCGGCGAGGTCGTCCTCGTCCATCCGCGCGGCGTCGATCCCGTCGAGCAGGTAGCGACCGCTGCTCGGCGCGTCGAGGCAGCCGAGGATGTTCATCAACGTGCTCTTGCCGCTGCCCGAGCTGCCCATGATCGCGACGAACTCGCCGTGCGCGATGCTCAGCGAGACGTCGCGCAGCGCGCGGACGCTGATCGTGCCGAGCTCGTACGTCTTGGAGACCTCACGCAACTCGATCGCCATCTCAACCGCCCGGTCCGCCGCCGAGCGCGCGGCGCGCGAAGCCGCCGCCGCCCAGGGCCGCGCCGCCGCCGAGGCCGCCGCCTCCGAGTGCTCCGCCACGGCCGGCCAGGCGCGAGAGCAGACTGCTCGCCCCACTCGCGGACGACAGCGGCAGCACGACGCGTTCGCCGGCGTTCAAGCCGCTGAGGACGATCGTCGAGCTATTACCGGCGAGCCCGGTCGTGACTTGCTGGCGCACCTGCTTGCCGCCGCGGATCACGGTGACGCTGCCGCCTGAGATCGCGCTCGTCGGGACGTTGACGCCTTCGGCCTGCGCGACGACCACTTCGGCGCTCGCGCTCATGCCCGCTTTGACGCCCGCTTCGAGCTGGTCGAGGTCGAACGTCACGTCGTAGCTGACGACGCCGCTGTTGCTCGTCGGCAGCGCCGCGACTTCGGCGACGTGCGCGGCGAGCTTCACGCCTTTGAGCGCTTCGACGGTCACCGTCGCCGGCTGCCCGGCCTTGACGCTGCCGACTTCGGACTCGCTCAGCGGGACGACGAGCTTCATCGCGCTGAGGTCGCTCAGCACCGCGAACGCCGAGCTCGACGAGGCGGCGCCGGAGGACGCTTTCGCGCTCGTGCCGCCTGTCGCGCCTTTGCCTCCGCCCGCTTCGGCCGCGGATGCGCCGCCGCCCGAGGACCCTTCGGCGGAGCTCGAAGCCCTGCTCGTGCCGCCGCCGGAGGCCGTTTCTCCGACTTCGCCCGACAACGAGACGATCGTGCCGCTCTCCGGCGCGAGGAGGCGCGTGTCGGCGACCGACTGTTCGTCGCGCTTGACCGTCAGCCGATCGCTCTTGACGGCGGCCTTCGCCGAGGCGATGTTCGCTTCGCGCGTCGCCGCGCTGATCGTCGAGCTAGCGCTCGTGCTGGTCGGTTTGCCGGTCCCCGTCGCCGCGGTCGGGCTCGTCGCCTGCGGGCTGGTCGCATGCGGGCTCGTCGCCTGCGGGCTCGTCGACGCGGTGGCCGTCGGCGAGCGTTCGCCCGTGCTCGCGCCCTGACCGGAGGATTCGCCGTTGGTTTCTTCCTCGCGGGAGAGGGCCGCTTCGGCGGACTGGAGGCTGGCCTTGGCCTGTTCGAGCGTGACTTCCGCGTTCTGCGGATCGAGCGTCGCGAGCAACTGACCCTGCCCGACGCGCTCGCCTTGGGTCACGTCGATCCGCGTCACCGTGCCGCTCGTCTTGAAGCCGAGGTCGAGCTGGCTGGCGGCCTCGATGTTGCCGCTGCCGGAGACGGTTGACTGGACGACGCCGCGCTGCGCGGTGATCGTGCGCGTGCTGGCCGAGGCCGCCCCGCTCGACGTCGGCCCGACGATCAGGACCGCCGCCGCGATCGCGCCGGCGAGCGAGGCGGCGAGCGCGTAGACGAACCATGGGGCCCCCGATTGTCGTGGCATCGGCCTCGATGCTGCGCCTGGGCTGTAAGAGGGGTTGAAGAAACCCCGCAAGCGCGGATAAATCCTGCAAACGCCGAAATCGACGGCGCGTCGCTCGGCGCGGAGAAACGCGTCGTTCGGCGCGTGACGGGTCTGCGATCATCAGGCTCGAATGGCGGCCTACGGCGGGATCGACCTCGGCGGCACGAAGATCCAGACGGTCATCGTCGACGACGAGCGCAACGTGCTCGGCTCCGCCCGACGCCCGACGCCGACGAGCGGCGGTCCGCCCGACGTCGCCGAGGCGATGGCGGCGGCGTTGAGCGACGCGGCGGCAGAAGCGCACGTCGAGGGCTCCGCGCTCGCCGGCGTAGGCGTCGGCTCGCCGGGGACGATCGAAGACGGCGCGGTCACGAGCGCGCGTAACCTGCCCGGGTGGGAGGGCAGCTTCCCGCTCGCACAGACGCTCGGACGCGCGCTCGGCGCGCCCGTGGCGCTTGGCAACGACGTGCAGGTCGCGACCGACGCCGAGTTCCAGCTCGGCGCGGGCAAGCCGTACAAATCGCTGCTCGGCGTCTTCTGGGGAACGGGCGTCGGCGGCGGGCTCGTGCTCGACGGCAAGCCGTGGGAAGGGCGCGGCGCGGCGGGCGAGATCGGACACGTCGTCGTCGAGCTCGACGGCGCCCGCTGCACGTGCGGTCGGCGCGGCTGCATGGAGGCGTATGCCGGTCGCGCCGCGATGGAAGCGCATGCCCGCAAGGAGCTCGAGAAGGGCAGGCGCACCGACCTGTTCAAGTTGATGAAGGAGCGCGATCGCACGCGGCTGACGAGCGGGATCTGGGCGCGCGCGCTCGAGCGCGAGGACGAGCTCGCAACGCACATGATCGAGCGCGCGCTCGGCGCGCTCGGCGCCGGCGTCGCGTCGGTCGTCAACGTGTTGGACGTCGAGTGCGTGATCGTCGGCGGCGGTCTTGGCATTCGGCTCGGCGAGCCCTACGCGAAGCGGATCGCGAAGGCGATGCAGCCGCACCTGTTCGCCGACTTCCGCCCACCCGACGTCCACGTCGCGTCGCTTGGCGACCTCGGCGGCGCGATCGGCGCGACGCTGCTCGTCGAGTAGCCTGTTCGAGAGTTGGGAATGCCTGACGCCGTCCTGCATCTGTCCTCGCTCGTCGGCAGCCCGCTGCTCGACTCCGCCGGCAAGCGGCTCGGCCGGGTGGAGGACGTGATCGCGCGGCTCGACCTCGGCGATCGTCTGCCGCCCGTGACCGGCCTGATGGCGCGGATCGCCGGCCGCGACATGTTCGTCCCGGCGGGGCGAATCGCGCACCTCGAGCCGGCCGCTGCGCGCACGTCGACGACGAAGCTGAACCTCGGTCAGTTCGAGCGGCGCCCGGGTGAGCTGATGCTGCGCGCGGACGTGCTCGGGCGTAGCTTGATCAACGTCAACACGGCTCGCCTCGTGCGCGCGAACGAGGTCGAGCTCGCGTGTGAGTCCGGCACTTGGCGGGTCACGGCGATCGACCCAAGCTTGCGGGCGCGCGTGCGCCGGCTGCTGCCGCGCCGCTTCCGCGCCCACCAGGCGCAGGACGACCAGCTCGTTCCGTGGTCTGAGACCGAGCCGTTCGTCGGCCACGTCCCGACCTCGCGCCTGCGTTTGCGTCCGCTGCGCCTGGCCCGGCTGCACGCGGCCCAGATCGCCGATCTGGTGGAGGCAGCGTCACATCAGGAGGGGGAGGAGATCATGCAGGCCGTCGGGCAGGACAAGGAGCTCGAGGCCGACGTGTTCGAGGAGCTCGACGAGGAGCACCAACTGGAGTTCTTGCGCAATCGCTCGGACGCGGACGTCGCCGCCGTCCTCTCGCGCATGGCGAGCGACGACGCCGCCGATCTACTGCTGGAGATCGACCAGGACCGACGGATCCCCGTGCTGAACCTGCTGCCCGCCGCCAAGCAGCGGAAGATCCGCGGGCTGCTCGGCTACAACCCCTCGACGGCGGGCGGCGTCATGAACCCCGACTACGTGGCGGTCGCCGATCACGCGACGGTCGCCGCGGCGCTCTCGTCGGTGCGCGCGAGCGAGATCCCCGCCTCGGAGATCGAGTCGGTCTACGTCATCGGGGCGGGCGGCCGTCTGGTCGGGGCCGTGTGTCTCGCGGAGCTGATTCGCGCCGCCGAGGAGCGCGACGTCTCGACGCTGACGCACGACGGCGCGCCGGTCGTCTCGGCCGACGCCGACGTGCCCGAGATCGCGCGTGTGATGACCGACTACAACCTGCTCTCGATCCCGGTCGTCGACGTCGACGGCCGCATGATCGGGGCCGTCTCGGTCGACGATGTGCTCGAGCTGACGCTGCCGGCGGACTGGCGTCGGCGCTACGGCCTGGCTCGCGATTAGCGCGAGCGGCGGGTTGCTACGCTCTGCTGGCGCTCCGCTGAGCGCCGCTCCAAGATCGTCCACGAGCATGCACGACCCGACCGCAAATCAAGACAGCGAACTTCCGCGAAGTAGCTGCGTCGCGGCAGCCGTCTCGGGCGTCACCTCGCCGGTTCGAATCTAGCCGGCGCAGGCTCTCCGGGAGGCCGCCGCGGAAGCTGCGCGCGGAGCCCTAGGAGGCCGAGCAGATGGCAGTGAATCCGCCGGCGCCACCGGCGCGAGAGACCCCCCCGACGCGCGAGCGCGCGGTGCTCGACTCCGCGCACGTCGGCGACATTCGCGGCGCGTTCGGCACGATCGGGCAGCACGAGGAGGGTCGCCGCGGGCTGCGCTCGCGGACGATGGCGCTGCTCGCGATCATCGGCCCCGGGCTGATCGTGATGGTCGGCGACAACGACGCCGGCGGCGTCGCGACGTACTCGCAGGCCGGTCAGAACTACGGCACGAGCCTGCTGTGGGTGCTGCTCTTGCTGATCCCGGTGCTCGTCGTCAACCAGGAGATGGTCGTCCGCCTCGGGGCGGTCACGGGCGTCGGCCACGCGCGCCTGATCAACGAGCGCTTCGGGCGCTTCTGGGGCTGGTTCTCCGTCGGCGACCTGTTCGTCCTGAACTTCCTGACGATCGTGACGGAGTTCATCGGCGTCAGCCTCGCGCTGGGTTATTTCGGCGTCTCCAAGTACCTCGCGGTCCCGGTCGCCGCCGCGCTGCTCATCGGGATGACCGTGAGCGGCAGCTTCCGCGCCTGGGAGCGCGGGATGTTCGTGTTCGTGGCGGCCAACTTCCTCGTGATCCCGCTGTTCTTCATGGCGCATCCCGAAGCGGGCAAAGTCGCGCAGGACTTCGTCGTTCCCTCGATCGCGGGCGGCGCCAACTCGACGTCGGTCCTGTTGATCATCGCGGTCGTCGGCACGACGGTCGCGCCGTGGCAGCTGTTCTTCCAGCAGTCGAACATCATCGACAAGCGGATCACTCCCCGCTGGATCAACTACGAGCGCCTCGACACGTGGATCGGAGCGGTCGTCGTCGTCGTCGGCGCCGCGGCGCTGGTCTGCGTCTCGGCGTTCGCGTTCCGTGGAACGCCGTACGTCGGGCAGTTCGTCGACGCCGGCGCGACCGCCACCGACCTCGGTCGTCGGCTCGGCTCGGTCGCCGGCGTGTTCTTCGCGGTCGTGCTGCTGAACGCGTCGCTGATCGGCGCCGGCGCGCTGACCCTCTCGACGAGCTACGCGTTCGGGGACGTGTTCGGCACGAAGAGCTCGCTGCACCGCAGCTTCCGCGACGCGAAGCTGTTCTACGGGATCTTCGCCGGGCTCGTCGCCGGCGCGGCCGCGATCGTGCTGATCCCCGGCGCTCCGCTCGGCGTCATCACCGAGGCCGTTCAGGCGCTCGCGGGCGTGCTGCTGCCGAGCGCGAGCGTCTTCCTGCTGCTGCTGTGCAACGACCGCGAGGTGCTCGGGCCGTGGCGCAACCGCACGTGGCTGAACGTGGTCGCGAGCGTGATCGTCGCGGTGCTCGTGCTGCTGTCGCTGATCCTGATGGCGACGACCGTCTTCCCGAACATCGACGTGACGAGGTTCGCTCTGATCGGCGGCGCCGTCGTGGCCGTTGCGCTGAGCGGCTTCGGGGCGATGACGCTCAGATCGAGCCGGCGCGCCAAAGCCGTGACCGTCGTCGAGGAAGGGCCGCAGGCGCCGCGCGAGCAATGGACGATGCCGCCGCTCGCGCTGCTCGAGCGCCCGCGCTGGTCGACGGGGCGCAAGGTCGCGATGTTGACGCTGCGCGGGTATCTGGTGATCTCGGTCGTGCTGCTGATCGTCAAGGCGGCTCAGCTCGGCGGCGCGTGAAGCTCGAGCGTCGATGCTGCCGTTCTCGATCTCGATCGCGCTGCTCTCGCTCGCACAGGGCGCGATCGTCGCGCTCCCGCGCGTCCCGGCGATCGCGATCGCGGGCGCGGGACGGCTGCGTGGCCGCCGCTGGGCGCTGATCCCGCCGCTGTCGGTGATCGGCTTCGTCGTGGTCGTCGGCGCCGCCGAACGAGCGAGCGCGCAGGGGCTCACCTACCTAGCGCTCGTCGCGGTGCCGGCGCTCGCGGCGCTCGCGCTCGGCTGGCTCACGCCCGGCGCGCGTCCGCGTCGGGCGCTGCTCGTGATCGCGCTGTTCGCGCTCGCTTGGGCGCTCCCCAAAGAGCTGGCCGGAGAGGCCGCCGCCGTTGCGCTGTCGGCGCTCAGCTGTGTCGCGCTGGGCGTGCTGCTCGCGAGCGTCACGCCGCCGCGCTGGCTCGGCGTCGGGATCGTCGCGATGGCGCTCGCCGACGCCGCGCTCGTGATCTCCGATCTGCTGCAGAAGCCAAACAGCGCGCTCAACGCGGCGCACCCCGCCGCCGGCCTGCCGCGCCTGCAGGACGCGACGCTCGGCTCCGCCGTGATGGGCTACGGCGACCTGTTCGTCGCCGGCACGCTCGGTGCGCTGCTCGCGCTCGCGCTCGGGCGCTCGACGCAGGCGCGCGCGGCCGTGCTCGCGGCGTGCCTCGCGCTCGCGTTCGACCTGATGTTCCTGTTCGTCGACGAGCTGCCGGCGACCGTGCCGATCGCGCTCACGCTGATCGTCGTGACGGCCGCGCACCGGCGGAGATCTGACGCGAGCGCGTCAGCTCGAGCGCCGGCGGCGTCTGCGGCTCCTCGACCGGCGCGAGATCGGCAGGCGGCGCCTGCGGCTCCGCTTGCGGCGGATGCTCCCCCGCCGCGTCCGGCGCGACGGACGCCAGCTGCGCCGTGACCGTGCGCGCCGTCGTCTCGACGGCCGACGGCGCGTCCACCGAGCGCTCGGATGCGGCCCCGGCCGCCTCGATCCGCCGGACCTGGGGCACGACGCGGCCGTCGAACGAGCCGACCGCCTCGTTGTAGGCGGACGTCGCCGAGTCGAGCTGACGGCCGACCTTCGCGAGCGGCTCGACGAAGCGCCCAAGGCGCCGGTGCAGCTCGCGCGCCGACTCGGCGATCTCGCGAGCTGACTGGGCGATCCGCTCTTCGCGCCAGCCGTAGTGCGTCGCCCACAGCAGCCCGATCAACGTCGTCGGCGTCGCGATCAAAACCTGCTGCTGAACGCCGAACTCGATCAACGCGGGATCGTCCGCGAGCGCCGCCTGGTAGATGCCGTCGGAGGGGACGAACATGACGACGAACTCCGGCGTCGCCTCCAGACGCGCGTGGTAGCTCTTCGCCGCTAGCTTCGAGACGTGCTCGCGCGTCTGGCGGGCATGACGGGCGATCTGCAGCTCGCGCTCGTCTTCGCCCTCGGCCTCGAGCGCGGCGAGGTAGGCGTCGAGCGGGACCTTCGAGTCGACGACGATCAGCTTGCCTCCGGGCAGTCGCACGAGCATGTCCGGCCGCAGCGCGCCTCCCTCGCCGTGGAGCGTGCTCTGCTCGAGGAAGTCGCAGTGGGCGACCATGCCCGCCATCTCGACCGCGTTGCGCAGCTGGATCTCGCCCCACGAGCCGCGCGTCGAGGGACGCTTCAGCGCCGAGACGAGGTTTCCGGTCTCCTGGCGCAACGTGCCGACGCCGTCGCCGAGCGTGCGCACCATCTGCGCGAGCTCGCCGTGCGCCTGGCGGCGCTCGCGCTCGAGCCGCCCGATCTCGCTCTCCATCCGTCCGAGCTTCTCCTGCACGGGTTGCACGAGGCCCTTGAACTCCTCCGCGCGTCGAGCCATCTCACCGCTCGCGCGCTCACGCTCGGCCTCGCGCTGCTCGGCGAGCCGCCGCGCGAGCGAGTCGCCAGTCTGCGCGAGGACGTCGACCGAGATCGACTTCAGCTCGTCGCGCATCCGGCGCCGGTTCGGGCGTGCGAGAGCCGCGGCGGCGATTGCGCCCAAGAGGATTCCGACGACCAGCACGAGGATGCTCATATAGAGAAGATCGCATCCGCCTCGGACGCCGGCGCGCGCCGAGGAAAGCCCGCATCGCGGCGCGCCGTCCCGATAAACCGGACTTGACATGTGGGCGCGTCGTTGGCTATGCTCCTCACGTTCTACAGCCGCAGTTGGGTTGTGGGGTTGTCGAGGGAACAATTCCATTTGATGGGGCGTGCCGTGGGAGGACACTTGCTGGCGTGCTCCGCTCTTAGAGGAGGATGTGAGAATGCAAGCCATCAACGGCTCTGCAGTATTCCGCTCGCGCGGACGCTTGATCGGGTGCTGTATGGCGCTCGTGCTTGCGCTTTCCGCGCTCGTCTTCGCGTCGGCCGCGAGCGCTGCGACACCGCCGCCCGTGACGACATACCTGGCAAGCGGCGATTCGATCAGCTTCGGCTACTCACAGGAAAAATTCGAAGTGAACTTCCCGAATGAGTCGCCGTCGTACTTCGAAGGTGGCTTCGTCAACCTGTACGCCAAAAAACTGTTCAAAGAAAACAAAGGCATCACGATCGTGAACAACGCGTGCCCCGGTGAGACGAGCGACTCGTTCATCGGCACTGGCCCGCTGGGCAAAGCGGTCGACCCGAGCGGCACCTCGGCGTGCCCGTATCACTTCGCTTCGGGCCTGCCGCTGCACAACGGGCTGGCGACGCTCTCGCAGCTCGAAAACGACATCAGCGTGCTCAACCCGTGCTTCATCAAAGCATCGGTCTGCGCGCCGGCGCACGAAATCAAGTCCGTGACGTTCCAGATCGGTTCAAACGACGAGCTCGCATCGGTCGCGAAATGCGAAGCCGAAGTCAAATCGGAATTTGAAACGACCGGCAAATCGAAATACGAACAGCCGACGGACGAAAAAGAACCGATTGAAGTCAAAATCGCCGATTCGGTGAAGGCGTGCATCGCCGAAAGCTCGCCGGCGACGTTCGCACACATCATCAAAAACGTCGAAACGATCCTCGGCCTGATGCGTAGCTCCAGCTACGGCAACTACAGCGGCCCGATCGTCGTGCTCGGCTACTACAACCCGGAGTCGTTCGTGCTCCCGGGCAGCGACGCGCTGCAGGTTTCGTTGAACTCGAAAATGGCAGCGGCCGTGGCTCCGTTCGGCGCCAAATACGCGAACCCGTTCCCGAAGATCAACCCGGCGCCCGAAGGCAGCCTCAAAGAGAAAAAAGCGATCGAAAAATACACGGAATGGTTCAACCCGAAAGACATCGCGGTCAACAAAGCGAAATGCGAAGCGAACCAGGCCAAAGAAGCGGGAGAAGGCAAGACCGTGATCTACCCGTGCAACGGCGGTGGCGACATCCACCCGAGCGCGGCCGGTCAGGCGCTGCTCGCGAAACTGGTCCTCGAAGCGTAGGAAGGCGATCGAGGGCGGTACCGCAGCACCGCGGCGGCTAGATCGGCAGTGAGTACGGGGCGCCTGGCCTATTCGGCCAGGCGCCCCGTCTGCTTCAGCTCGTCGGCGGCGCGTCCGAGCACGGCGAGCATCGCCGGCGCCGCCGGCACGAGCCGGGCGCCCTCGGGCGTGGCGGCGATCACCTGGCGCACGGGCGGCGCGGGGGAGAGGGCGCGGATCGCGATGTCATCGCGCACGACCGACAGCGCGAGCTCGGGGATCAGCGCGACGCCGACGCCGGCGGCGACGAGGCCCTGGACCGTCTGGTAGTCGTCGCTCTCGAACGACACGCTCGGCTCGAAGCCGGCGGCGTGGCAGCGGCGCACCACGTGGCGCGCGCACGGGCTCGCGCTCGACGTCTGGACCCACTCCTCGCCGTGCAGCTCGGACAGCCGCAGCTTGGCCTTCTTCGCGAGCCGGTGCTCGCGCGGCAGCGCGAGGTACATCGGATCCTCGAGCAGCGGCGAGCGCGCCATCTCGGCGAGCAGCGGCGTCTCGTCGTCGAACTCGAACAGCAGCGCGAGGTCGAGCTCGCCGGCGCGCAGGCGCGGCGCGATCTCCTCGGGCTCGCCCTCGGCGAGCGTCAGCTCGACGTCGGGGTAGGAGGAGCGGAAGTTGGCGATCGCGACCGGCATCAGCGTCGAGCCTGCGGTCGGGAACGACGCCATCCGCAGGCGCCCGCCGCGCAAGCCGGCGATCGCCGATAGCGCGGCCTCGGCGGTGTCCAGGCGCGCGAGGATCCCCTCGGCGTGGCCGACGAGCGTATGGCCGGCGGCGGTCAGGCTGACGCCGCGCGGATGGCGCTCGAGCAGCGCCATGCCCGTTTCGGCCTCGAGCGCGGCGATCTGCTGCGAGACGGCCGACTGCGTGTACGAGAGCGCCGCGGCGGCGCTCGACAGCGAGCCGCGGTAGGCGACCTCCTTGAGAATCCTCAGCCGCGCAACGTTTAGCATTAGTAACGCTTATAACAGAAATCAAAAAGATCACTGGAACTGATGGCAGGAACGTGCCACGATGATCGGGAAGAAGGACCGAAAGAGAACTTCAGCCCGGCTACCGACGGCCGGGCCAGACTGAAGGAGAACACCATGTCCACGAAAATCGTCGTTTCCTACGACGGAACCGCTAACGAGGACGACGCGATCGCGCTCGGCCGCCTGCTCGGCGGCGCCGGCGCGGAGCTCGCGCTCGCCTACGTACGCCACTCCCAGGACCGCGACCTCGACCGCGAGCAGCTCGCGCAAAACGAGGCCGAGGAGCTGCTCGCGCGCGGCGCGAGCCTGCTCGGCGACGCGAATGTCGCCCGTCACGTCGTGACCGACCGCTCGACGCCCGAGGGCCTGCGGGCGCTCGCCGAGAGCGAGGGCGCCGACGTCGTCGTGTTCTGCTCGGACTCGCACACCGCGAAGGGCCACGTCTCGGTCGGCAACTCGGCGCAGCAACTGCTCGAGGGCGGCCCCGTGGCCGTCGCGATCGCGCCGGTCGGGCTCGCCGACGCGGCTGCGGGCATCCGCTCGGTCGTCGCGATCGGCGACGCGGACGGCGGCGCGCGCGCGACCGCGGAGTCGCTCGCGTCGGCGCTCGGCGCGAGCGTCGCGCCGGTCGCCAACGAGGACGCCGACCTGCTTGTCGTCGACTCGCGTCCGGAGGCGGAGCAGGGCCGCGTCGCGATCAGCGCGTCGGCGGCGCACGTCATCGAGATCGCCCGCTGCCCGGTGCTCGTGCTGCCGCGCGGCCGCGCGCTGGCGTTCGGCCGGTTGGCCGTGACGGTCAACGCGTAGAGAGGGAGCGCGCCCCGACGCGCAGCACGTTTCGGGCGGGCGACGGTCTCAGCGCGAGCTGCGGCCGGCGCCCGTGCTCGCCCTGCGCGTGCGCCACCTGTAGCGCACGAGCGCTTCGCCAAGGTCGAGCGCGCCGCCGAGCAGGTGGCCGACGGGGCCGGTCCACAGCCAGCTCTCCAGGCGTCGCGATCTGCGCAAAGCGGGTCGAGCCGTCACGGGCGGCACGGTATCGTGGCGCCCGTGAGCGTAGCGCTCCAGACGACCGTCACCGAGCTGCCCGACTCGCGCGTGCGCGTTCAAGTGCAGGTCGCTCCGGCCGAGGTTCAGGGGCGGCTCGAGCGCAAGGCGCGCCAGCTCGGGCGCGAGCTGAAGCTGCCGGGTTTTCGTCGCGGCAAGGTCCCGGCGCCGCTCGTGCTCCAGCGCGTCGGGCGTGAGGCGGTGCTCGACCAGGCGGTGCGCGAGTCGCTGTCGAGCTGGTACGCGGAGGCGATCGAGACGGCGGGCGTCGTGCCCGTCGGCGATCCGCAGCTCGACCTCGCCGATCTGCCGAGCGAGGGCGAGGCGCTGCAGTTCTCGATCGAGATCGGCGTGCTGCCGAAGGCG
>DATHND010000136.1:0-4904 GCA_035486335.1 Solirubrobacteraceae bacterium | reverse complement strand
CGGCAATTCGCGTCCTCAGCTCCTCGACACCCGCGCCGTTCGTCGCCGTCGTGCGGATCACGGGAACCCGCCGGGCGCCATGCGGAGCGAGTGCGAGCATGCCCTGGACCTCGCGAACCATCGCATCCGCCAAGGGGTGATCTGCCTTGTTTACGACGATCACGTCGGGGATCTCCATCACGCCCGCCTTGAGCGCCTGGACCGAATCACCCGAGCCCGGCATCAACACCAGCACGACCGTGTCGGCAAGGTCGATCACGTCGACCTCGGCCTGCCCGACGCCGACGGTCTCGACGAACACGTCCTCGCGCCCAGCCGCGTCGAGCAGCAGCGCCGCCTGCAGCGCGGCCTCCGAGAGCCCGCCGAGCGCGCCGCGATTGGCCATCGAGCGGATGAACACCCCTTGGTCGAGGAAGTGCTCGGTCAGGCGGATGCGGTCGCCGAGCAGCGCGCCCTGCGTGAACGGCGACGATGGATCGATCGACAGCACGCCGACCGTGCGGCCAGCCCCGCGCCTGGCCTTCGTCAGCGCGCCGATCAGCGTCGACTTGCCGACGCCCGGCGGTCCGGTGAAGCCGACGACCGCCGCGTTGCCGGTGTGCGGGTAGACCTGCTTGACGAGCTCCCACCCCTCCGGCCGGTCGTCCTCGACGAGCGAGATCGCGCGCGCAAGCGCGCGGCGGTCGCCGTCGAGCAGGCGGCGCGCCAGGGTCGGGTCGGGCTTCGCGTCGGCCATCGCGGGCGCAATCATCGCAGGGCAATACGATTCGACCCGCGATGGAGTTGCTTGCCGACTCGCCACCGACCGACGCCCCGGCGCAGATCGCCGAGGCGCTCCGGCGCGCTCCCGAGCCGCTGCACGGCGGCCCGCTCGCGCTGCTGCGCTTCATGCGCGCCAACCGCATGATCGACCGGCGCTACGCGTACCTGATCGCACGCTGGCTGTGGCTGAAGCTGCGCCACCGCGGGCGCCTGCAGACCGACGGCCTGTGCTTCATCTGCCCGAACGTGCGGCTCGAGATCGGCCGCCACGCGAAGCTGCGGATCGGCCGCTGGGCCTGGGTCGGACACGGCTGCAAGATCCGCGTGCACGAGGGCGAGGTCGAGATCGGCGCGAAGACGGTGATCGGCCAGGAGTGCACGATCTCCGCCTACCAACACGTCTCGATCGGGCGCGAGTGCATCGTCGCCGACCGCGTGATGCTGATCGACTTCGACCACGGCGTCACCGAGGTCGAGCGGCCGGTGCGCCTGCAGGGGATCTACAAGCGCGACGTGCGCGTCGGGCACAACGTCTGGATCGGCTACGGCGCTTGCGTGCTGCGCGGGATCGCCGTCGGCGACAACAGCATCGTCGGCACGAACTCGGTGCTGACGCACGACGTCCCCGAGAACGCCGTCGTCGGCGGCGTGCCGGCGCGGCTGATCCGGATGCGCGAGGCGCCGCGCGCGATGCGCTGGCAGTAGCCGGCGTCGTGCTCAGACGTACGCGGCGATATTCCGGCTCGCGCGCGGATCGACGCGCTCGGGAGCGAGCAGCGCCTGCTCGAGCGCCGCGCGATGCAGCGCCAAGCGCTCGCGCGCATATGGCGCGGCGAGCTTGCGCGAGAGCATGAACGCCCAGTCGCTCGACTGCAGCGCGAGCAGCTCGCGCAGCGCCGCGCGCCCGGCGCGCGGCCTGACCGCCATCGCCTCGAGCTCGGCTTGGCGCAGCGCGAACGCGACGTCGGCGACGTCGGGCGCCGACCAAGTCGACAGGTCGCCGTGCGCTCCCCACGACGTCGGCCTGTCTTCGTCGCCGAAGCCGCGCGCCCGCGAGCTCGCCGTGCGCGACTCGTCCGCCGGTGTCGGCTCGCCCCCCGACATCGGCTCGATCCGTTCGAGCGCGTCGTCGAGGCGGACGAGCTCGAGCTGCTGGCGCGAGCACTCCTCGACAACGGCGCCGAGCCAGGCGACACCCTCGTACCACCAATGTCCCAGCAGCTCGGTGTCGAGCGCGCAGACGGCCAGCCCGCCGCCCGGCAGGCCGGCGCCGACATCGCGCAGCCGCGCCGCCGTGCGCCGCACGAAGTCGGCCGCGTGAGCGCGCGCGGTCGCCAGCGCACGCGGATGGTCGTACGCGCCGCCATCGTTGCTCCACGGCGTGTGGTGATGGATCGTGTGGTGGTGATAGTCGCGATAAGCCGCATGCGCCGGGTAGCCGCGTTCGCTCCACACGAGGTCGATGCTCGCGCGGTCGATCGGCACGAGCACGACGCCGCTGTCGGCCAGCCGCGGCCGCAGATGCTCGGCGGCGCCGAGCCCGTGGCGCGCGGTCAGCTCGACGCACGTCGCGTGCACGCCGGCGTCGGCGAGCAGCGGCTCCAGGCGAGCGACGTGCGCGCACTCCGGCAGCCAGAAGCCGCCGCGCCAACCCGCGCCGAAGCGCGCGCGATGGGAGGCGACGCCGGTGTGGACCTGAAGGCGCACGCCGTCGTCGGTCGCCAGCAGCGGCAGCACGGCGTGCGTCGCCGCGGACGTCCACTGCGCGTACGGCGCGAGCGCGGCGAGCAGGTCGCCGTCGCGGCGCTGCAGCTCGCGCAGCGCGGCCTCGTAGTCGGTCCACGAGCGCTCGAGCTCGCGCGCGAGCCGCTCGTGGCCGGCGGCGCGCAGCCCGGCGATGTCCTCCTCGTGCGTGTGCCGACGCACGTCGTCGACGAACGTCGCGAACCGCTCGTGCACGCCTGGCGCTTCGAGCTGGTCGCACAGCACCGGCGTCAGCGACAGCGTCAGCGGCGCGCCGGCGTCGAGCAGCTCCAGCAGCGGCGCGTAGCTGCCGACGATCGCCTCCCACAGCCACTCCTCGCCGAACGGCCACGTGCCGAAACTCTCGACGTAGGGCATATGCGTATGCAGCACGATCGCCAGCACCCCACGAGCGCCTCGCGCGCGCGCCACGCCTACACCCGGCACACGGCGATGAAGTCGAGCGCCGCGTCGATCCGCGCCTGCCCGAGCGGGCGCAGCGCGAAGTCCGAGACGGCGATCGCCGGCGTGAACCAGTCGTAGAAGCGGCTCGTCAGCTTCAGGCGCGGGTGCAGCGAGTCCCAGCCGGCGCGCAGCGCGAGCTCGTGCGCGCGCAGCTTGCGCGCGTGGAACAGCCCGAACAGGCGCACCTCGCGGAAGTGCGCGCGGCACAACCGCTCGAACTCCTCGATCCGGTACTCGTGCACGTGCCACGGGTTACCCGAGCGCGGCTCGCCGGCGGGCGCGAGCGTCAGCACGTTCGGAGTCGAGACGAACACCGTTCCGCTCGCGTCGGCGACGAGCGAGGCGAAGTGGTCGAGCGCGGCGTCCGGGTCGGTCAGGTGCTCGATCGTCTGCAGGAAGACGACCGCCTGCGCCGGCTCGGAGAACGCTTCGATCAGCTCACGCGCGAAGCGCAGGTTCGCCCGCCGGTAGCGAAGGCGCGCGTGCTCGTGCGCCTCCGGGTTGGCGTCGACGCCGACGACGCTCGCCGCCGTGCGAGCGAGCACATCCGAGCCGTACCCCTCGCCGCACGCCATGTCGATCACGCGCTGCCCCGCGACCTGCGCGGCGATCCACTCGTACACGACGAGATGGCGGCGGTACCAATAGTTCTCCTCCGGGACGTCCGGCAGCGTGCGCTCGCCGGTCAGCGCCAGCGGCGGCACGCCTTCGGGCTGGTCGCGCTGCTCGTAGGAGGCTGAGCTCACGACCTGTCCTTGCTCGGAGCTGTCAAGCCCAGGGTGAACGGCGGGAGCACGGCGCGCGAGTATATGGTGCCGCACCGTGCCGCCCACGCTGAGCGCAGAGGAGATTCGCGAGGTCAACACGCGCTACCACGACGTCGCCGCCGACCGCTACGACGCCAAGTGGGGCATCGACTTCGGCGAGATCGGCTCAGAGCAGGTGCTCGCGAAGGTCGCGAAGGCGCTCGGGCACGATCCCGACGGCTGGGCGCGGACGCTTGAGATCGGCGCGGGGACCGGCTACTTCACGCTGAACCTGCTGCGCGCCGGCAAGATCGCGCAGGCTACGTGCAGTGACATCTCGCCGGGGATGCTCGCGACGCTGCGCGAGAACGCGCAGCGGCTCGAGCTCGACGTGCGCACCGAGCTGCTCGACGCCGAGCGCCTGCCGTTCGACGACCACAGCTTCGACCTCGTGCTCGGACACGCCGTGCTGCACCACATCCCCGATCTGCCGCGCGCGTTCGCCGAATTCGAGCGCGTGCTCGCTCCGGGCGGCACCGTTCTGTTCGCCGGCGAGCCGTCGCGCTACGGCGATCGTCTGGCGCGCGTGCCCAAGCGCGCGGCCAACGCGCTCGCGCCGCTGTGGCGGCGTGCGATCGGCGCGCGTGCGGCGCCGTCGCAGGACGAGGAGGCGCCCGACGCGGCGCTCGAGGGGTTCGTCGACGTGCACGCGTTCGCCCCCGGCGAGCTCGCGCGCGCGGCTCGCGGCGCCGGCTTCGTCGACGTGCGGATCACCGGCGAGGAGTTGCTCGCGAACTGGTTCGGCTGGACGAACCGCACGCTCGAGGCGAGCGCCGCGCCGCAAGACGTGCCGTGGGCCTGGCGCCAGTACGCCTACCGCGGCTATCTGATGCTGCAGGGGCTCGACCGTCGACTGCTCGAGTCGCGGCTGCCGCCGGCGATCTTCTACAACCTGCTGCTCGCCGCGCGCAAGCCTCGCGGCGGGTGACGGCCCGCGGCACCGTTGTGCGCGCTCGCCGCGCGCTCGGCTCTGCGCGCAGCGGACGCTTAGACTGGGCAGCCTCCAAGATGTGCCGACAGCCACGGCTCATCTTGCCTCCATCTTGCGCGCACCGTAGACGATGTCTGCCGGGATGCGACCCCGCGTGAGTCGCCCGTGGTGGACGCGGTCGGTGTTGTAGAAGCGCA
>DATHND010000135.1:0-27442 GCA_035486335.1 Solirubrobacteraceae bacterium | reverse complement strand
GGCCTCTTTCGCGGGATCAGCCACGGCGGGAGTATCCGCCGAGGGTTTCTTCGTCTGCGTGGTCATCAAGGGGTCCTTTCCGGCCCGCGCCCCGGGCCTGGTCGGTAACCCCGACCTCACACAGAAGACCGGACAGACCCGAGCTGGGCGTCGCAAACCCGCTGACCGCCGACGGCGCCATCGGCTAACGTCGTGTCATGCCCTCTCCATCTTCTTCGGCTGCGACCGCCGAGCGCAGCCCGCAGCGTGGCGCGCTGAGCGAGCCGGCGCTGCGCGTCTGCCGTGCGCTGCTGGCGCTGATGGCGCTCACGGCGATCGGCTACGACGTGGTAGCAGGACCGGGGGTCAGCGACGGCGACTACTTCAGCTATTTCACCGTCCTCAGCAACCTGTTCGCGGTGGCGATGCTTCTGCACGGAGCGCTCCGGCCCGCATACACGCGCTCTCGCACGGTCGAGCTGTTCAGGGGCGCCGCGGTCGTCTACATCCTGACGACCGGGATCGTGTACCTGTTGCTGCTCTCCGGGCACGCCCCGGCATACCCGTGGGTGAACGCGATCCTGCACTATCTGATGCCGTTGGCAGTGACGCTCGACTGGCTGCTCGACCCGCCGCGCGTGCGCCTCGACCCAGCGCGGACGGTCGTGCTTTGGATGGCTTTCCCACTGCTGTACATCATTTACACGCTGGCGCGCGGCGCGATCGTGGACTGGTACCCGTACCTCTTCGTGAACCCCCACCGCAGCGGCGGCTACCTGCTCGTCGCCGGCGACTGCCTGGCGGTTGGGAGCGGCATCGCCGCACTGATCGCCACGACGACCTGGGCGGGCAACCGGCGCCACGACGCGCTCGCCAGCAGCCTGTTGATCCCGGGCACGTAGCTACAGCGAGCGTTCGTAGACGCGGTAGCGGCGCTTGATCTCCGCGCCCATGCCTTCCAGCGCCCGGTCCATCGGCTCGTTGACCTCGAGCGTCCAGCCCATTCCGCCCTTTAGCGGCGTGCGTTCGGCCCGTCGAGCATCACCAGCGTGCTGGTCAAGCTCTGATTGGAGGATTACATGGAACAACTAGCGCCTCCGCATAGACTCTCGTTGGCATGGACCCCGCAGTCCCTGTCCCCGGAGTAGGTAGGCAAGCGTGTGCGACGACGCGCTCTCCTTCGAGCCATTGCCGCAGCCGTTCGCGACGCTTGCACGGCTTGCGTGCGGCGGCGTCTGGGTCGCGGCGCTAGCCGGTCTGCAGCGTCTGGTCTTCGCCGGTCGAGCCGCCGCCTTCGTTGGTGGCGGCGATGCGGAAGTGGTAGGTCGTGTTCGATTTTAGTCCGGATAGCGCTGCGGATACCGCGACGGCGCTCGTGCCCGAGCCCGGTGAGGGCTTGCACGGCGCGGTGAGCCCGTATGCCGTCGACGTCCCATATTCGAAACGGCAGCTGCTGACCGCTTTGCCGTTCGGGTTAACGGTCGCGTTGAGCGTCGCCGACGAGGTCGTGACGGAGGTGGCGGGCATCGTCACGACGGTCGGCGGCGCGCCGTCGGGCGGGGTCGAGGCGGGGCCCGGGGCGGGGTGTGTCGGAAGCAGCATCGGCGGCCGCGGCGACTGGTTGAAGTTGAAGTCGTTAGCGAGGTCGCCGAGGCCGGGCGCGGCTTCGCGCACGATCGGGCGTTTGTCGGGGCGTCCGTCGGTCGTCGGGTCGAGCCGCTTGCCGGAGAGGAAATCGTCCTCGATGAACTTCAGGTAGGCGTCGTGGCTGAGCTGCTGGTGGTCGACGTAGCCGGTCTTGGCGTACGGGCTGATCACCAGTCCGGGAACGCGCAGCCCGTAGCCGTTCTGGTCGACTTGCGTCGGACTGACATGGTCGTAGTAGCCACCGGGGTCGTCCCACGAGAGGAAGATCGCAGTGCTTCCCCAGCACGGCGAGCGCATGATCGTGTTGATCAGCGTCGTCACGAACGCCTGGCCCTTGGAGACGAGCGACGGCGGGTGTTCGGAGAACGCGAGGTTTGGCACGATCCACGAGACGTTCGGTAGGCCGCATGCGCTCGTTTCGTGCGCGGCCGTGTAGAACTCGTTGAGTCCCTGGACGTTTTTCGTCTGGTTGTCTTCCTGAACGTCGGTGAAGTCGGCGAGCGGGTTCCAGATGCCGGGTGTCGTCGCGCTCTGGTGGACGGTTGCACACGAGAGCGCTTCGTCGTCCTCGCAGTCGGGCTCGTTGCCTTCCGTGACGTAGTAGCGCCAGCTCACGCCGGCCTTGTCCATCAGGTAGGTGATGTCGGTCCACGCGTACGCCGTTTTGCCGGGCACGATCGGTCCGTCCCAGCTCGCCGACGGCATCTTCGGGTTGAGCGAGCCTTTGCAGTCGAGCGGTTTGAAGTCTTCCAGCGGACATCTCGCCGACCAGCCCGAGATGAGGTAGAGGTGCTCGGTCAGGCTCCACGACCGGGCCGACTCGAACATCGAGTCCTGCAGCACGAAATTGTGCGCGTAGGTCCAGTAGTTGGGGATCTCGCGCGCATCGTGGTAGCCCATCACGTCGAGGCAACTCGGCTTTTTCCCTTCGACGCCTTCGCTCGTCGCCGCTTTGCACGCTTTGCATTGAGGATCGGTGATGCCGCGGCATTTCTGCGCTTGCTCGGCTTGCGCGACGAAGCCGTCCATCAGGCCGCCGTCGACGTCGGCTTCGAACGCCGTCGTCCCATGTGGGCCGCCGGCGTTTTCGTCGCGCGGATCGTGGAACGGCCTGACGCAGCCGCCGTTGACCGGGTCGGGCACGCACACGCCGGCGGGGATGCCGTTGGCGCCGGGATACGTGCCGAAGTACTCGTCGAACGAGCGGTTCTCCTGCATGATCATGACGACGTGCTTGATGTTATGGATGCCTTCGCTCGGCGTCGCGCGCGCGAGCGCGGGCATCGGCGCGAGCACCACGACGCTCAGCACGAGGAGCCCGAGCGGGACACGCGCACGCGTGAGAGGACGGCGCGCGAAGCGCGCTTCGCGAGGCGGCGTATCACCCGCGCCACGGCGCTCAAGCCGGGCACCCTCGCATGCGGTCAGCAGTCGCATGGTCGCGAGACTGTAAACGGCGCCCGCGTGGAGATACGTAAACAGCTCGTAACCGCAGCGTCGCTGCAGCACGGAGCGCCGGCGCGTCTACGCGGCGGCCTGCGCCGCCCAGTCGCGATACAGCTCGTAGTAGCGCCCTTCGGCGGCGATCAGCTCGTCGTGCGTGCCCTGCTCGGCGATCCGGCCGTGCTCGAGCACGACGATGCGCCCGGCCTGGCGGATCGTCGACAGGCGGTGGGCGATCACGATCGACGTGCGCCCGGCGAGCAGCCGCCGCAGTCCCTGCTCGATGCGCGCCTCGGAGTGCAGGTCGACGTTCGAGGTCGCCTCGTCGAGCACGAGGATGCGCGGGTCGGCGATCAGCGCGCGCGCGAACGCGATCAGTTGGCGCTGGCCGGCCGAGAGCTGCGTCCCGCGCTCGCCGATTTCGGTGTCGAAGCCGCGCGGCAGCTCAGCGATGAACTCCTCGGCGCCGACCGCGCCGGCCGCTGCGCGGATCTGCTCGGGCGTCGCGTCGGAGCGCCCGAAGGCGATGTTCTCGGCGACTGTGCCGCTGAACAGGAACGCCTCCTGCGGGACGATGCCCATCTGCGAGCGCAGCGAGCTCGAGGCGACTTCGCGCAGGTCGTGGCCGTCGACGAGCACGGCGCCGGACGTCGGGTCGTAGAAGTGCGCGACGAGCTTCGCCATCGTCGACTTGCCGGCGCCGGTTGCACCGACGAGCGCGACGGTCTGCCCGGGCGGAATCCGCAGGCTGACGTGGTCGAGCGCGAGCACTTCCTCGGGCTCCGCGCCGTTCGATCCGCCGCCGCGGCGCGGTCTGTAGGCGAACGAGACGTCGTCGAAGTCGACCTCGCCGGCGATCCGCTGCAGCTCGATCGCGTCGGGCCTGTCGCTCAGGTCGGGCCGCTCGTCGAGCAGCAGGAAAATCTTCTCGAGCGCGGCCATGCCGGACTGGTAGGTGGCGTACAACTGCGAAAGCTGCTGGATCGGTTCAAACAGGTTCGACAGGGCGGCGACGAACGCGACGATCGTGCCGATCGAGATGTGTCCGTCGATCGCCTGGTAGCCGCCGTACAGGACGATCACGGCGACGGCGACGCCGGACAGCATTTCGACGGACGGGAAGTACGCGGCGTTGAGCTTGACGGTCGTCATGTTCGCGTCGCGGTTCTCGGCGTTGAGCTCGGTCAGCTGCGCCTCGTGCGTCGACTCCTGGCCGAAGCTGCGCACGACGCGAATGCCCGACAGCGTCTCCTGCAGGTAGCCGGTGATCGCGCCGATCGTCTCGCGTGTGCGGCGGAAGGCGCCGGCGGAGACGATCCGGAACCACAGCGAGCCGGCGAGCAGCAGCGGCAGCACGCAGAACGTGATCAGCGCGAGCTTGACGTCGAGGTAGAGCAGGATGCCGACGGTGCCGATCAGCGTCAGGCCGGACTGGAACAGCGTCACGACGGAGTCGGTCACGAGCGAGTCGAGCGCCTCGACGTCGTTGGTGATGCGCGAGATCAGAACGCCCGCCGGTCGGCTCTCGTAGAAGCCGATCGGCAGCGTCTGCAGATGCTGGAAGATGCGGATGCGCAGGTCGGCGAGCGCGCGCTGTCCGACCCAGCCGACGAGGTAGGTCTGCGCGTACGTCGTGCCCCAGACGAGCAGCGAGGAGACGAGCAGCGCGACGACGACGAGCACGAGTTTGCCGAAGTCGTGGCGCAGGATGCCGTCGTCGATCGCGGCGCGCGCGAGCAGCGGCGGCGCGAGCGATGCGGCGGTGCCGAGCAGCAGCGCGAAGACGGTCAGCGCGGCGCGGCCGCGGTACGGGCGCAGCAGGCCGAGCAGCCCGCGCAGGTTGCGCCCGCGCGCGCCCTTGCTCGCGCGCTCGCCGGTCCACTGCGAGCCGCCGCGCGGACCGCCGCCGCCACCGCCGCCCATGCCTCTGCCGACGGCAGGGCTCACGCAGGCCTCCGGCGGCAGACGGCGGCGGGAGTCGCGCGCGCTGCTGAGATGACCGTGAGTCGAGTCAGCCAAGGACGCAGGGAGCGTGGCGTGCTTGGCACGCGAGCGACCGAGGACGCAGGATGACGAAGGTTCACGGTCATCTCACAACCCGCTGACCTCGCGCTCGCGTGGCTTGCGCGTGAGGAATACCTGATCGGGCAGTCCCTTCTCGACGATCTCGCGGTACAGCTCGGAGGCCTCGAGCAGGTGCTCGTGGTCGCCGTGCGCGACGATCCGCCCGTGGTCGAGCACGACGATCTTGTCGGCGAGCGAGATCGTCGAGAGGCGGTGCGCGATGACAAACGTCGTGCGACCGGCCATCGCCTCGTCGAGCGCGAGCTTGATGCTCTGCTCGGTCGACGCGTCGACTGCGGAGGTGGCGTCGTCGAGGATCAACACGCGCGGGTCGGCGAGCAGCGCGCGCGCGATCGCGATCCGCTGGCGTTGGCCGCCGGACAGCGACAGGCCGCGCTCGCCGACGCGCGTGTCGAAGCCGTGCGGCAGGCGCGCGACGAAGTCGTACGCCTGCGCGCGCCGCGCGGCGTCTTCGATCTGCTCGCGCGCGGCGCCGGGGCGGCCGTAGGCGATGTTCTCGGCGACGCTCGCGCTGAACAGGAACGGGTCGTCGGACACGACGGCGACGGCGTGGCGCAACGAGCCTAGCTCGACCGTGCGCACGTCGGCGCCGTCGAGCAGCACCGTGCCGGCGCTCGTGTCGTACAGGCGCGAGATCAGCGAGACGAGGCTCGTCTTGCCCGAGCCGGTCGCGCCGACGAGCGCGACGGTGTTGCCGGCGGGGACGTCGAGGCTGACGTCGTCGAGCACCGCGCGCGCCGCGCGCGGCGGCGCGCCGGCGCCGTCGCGATCGGCGTCGAGCGAGAGCTCGCGCGGGCCGGCGTGGACGGCGCCGAACTCGTCCGATTCGTCGTAGCGCAGCGTCACTTCGCGCAGCTCGACGTGCCCGTTGCCGGCCGGCAACGGCGGCGCGTCGGGCGGCGCGAGGATCCGCGGCTCGCGGTCGAGCACCTGGAAGATGCGCGCGCCGGACGCGGTCGCGCGCTGCGCGAGCCCGAGCGTGACGCCGAGCGCGCGCATCGGGCCGACGAGCATGTTCAGGTAGAGGTAGAACTGCGTGAACTGCCCGATCGTCAGGTGTTGGTGGATCACGCGGTTGCCGCCGATCAACAGCACGGCGGTCAGCCCGAGCTGTGGCAAGAAGCCGATCACCGGGTTGAACGTCGCCTCCAGGCGCGTCGCGACCATCGACTGGTCGAACACGCGCGCGACCGAGTGGCGAAAGCGCTCGAGCTGCTGCGGCTCGCGCGCGAACGACTTGACGACGCGCACGCCGGAGATGTTCTCCTCGGCGTCGGCCGTCAGCTCGCCGATCCGCTGCTGCACCTCTTGGATCGCCGGTCGTGCGGCGCGACCGTAGCGCTGCGAGATGAGCACGACGAGCGGCGTCGGCGCCATCGCGATCAGCCCGAGCTCGGGGTTGATCAGGATCATCGCGACACCGGCGAGCAGCAGCGTCAGCGTCGACTGCAGGATGAACACGAGGCCGTAGCCCAGGAAGAAGCGCACGGCCTGCAGGTCGACGGTCGCGCGCGACATCAGCTGGCCGGTCTGCTGGCGGTCGAAGAAGCCGAGCTCGAGGCGCTGCAGGTGCGCGTAGATCAGCTCGCGCAGGTCGTATTCGATCTCAAGCGAGATCCGCCCGGCGATCATCCTGCGCATGTACGTCAGCAGCCAGCGCGCGAGCACGATCGCGACGATTACGAGCGCGAGCGCGAGCAGCGTGTGGCGGTCGTGCGCGCGCGCGAGGAGCTCGTGCCGGCGCGCGTGTGTGTCGCCGCGCTTGATCGCTTCGACGGCCGAGCCGGTGAAGTGCGGGATCAGCACGGTGACCACCATCGCGAGGCTCGCGAGCGCCCACGAGGCGGCGAGTCCGCGCTTGTACGGGCGCAGGAATCCGAGCAGTCGGTAGAAGGTCGTCATAGTTGTATGGGCAACGAGTATCGCAGGCGGGTCACGGTCGATCGCGGCAGCCGGCGCGCGTCGCCTGCTCGTAAGCTTGCGCCATGTCCGACGAGCCGAGCCGACCGCCGAGCGCCGGCGTCGGGGTGGGGCTGTGCGACACGTGCACGCATCGGCAGGAGGTGCGCAACACACGCGGCTCCGTCTTCTCGCTGTGCACCCTCTCGCGAGTCGATCCAGCTTATCCGCGATATCCGCGCCTGCCGGTGATCAGCTGCGACGGCTACGAGCGGCGCGAGCACGATTGATCCGAAGAAGACCGTCTTGCGCTGCACCGGATCGCGACGCGTACGGCGCCCGCGCGCGGCTCAGCCGGCAGCGCCGGCGATCGGCTCGGGCGTCGGCTCGCCGGCGTGCTCGTTCGCGCCGGGCGGTTCGGCGGCGACGAAGTCGCGGCTTCGCACGAGCGTGAACGCGAACGCTGCGCCGACGAGCGCGACACAGGCGGCGATCAGGAGGATGCTTGAGAACGCGTGCGTGAAGCCGACGCGATAAGCGTGCGCGAGCGCGGCGCGAGCGGGACTCGGGAGCGAGTGCGCCAACTGTCCGACTTCGCCGGAGACGAGGGCCGTGTTCAGCTTGGCGCCGACGTGGTGCAGGACTTCGTGGCCGCGAGCGGTCTTCGACAGCGCGCTCGTCGTGTCGCGCGGGAGCTCGTGCTGGAAGATCGCGCCGAGGCCGGCGATGCCGGTCGCGATGCCGACCTGACGGAAGGTGTTGTTGATGCCCGACGCCATGCCGCTGCGCGAGTGGTGGACGACGCCGACGGCGGTCGACGCGAGCGGCGGGTTGATCAGGCCGATACCGGCGCCGGCGAGCACGAAGCCGGGGACGAGCACGGTCCATTGCGAGCTCGCGTCGACGGCGCTCATCGTCAGCAGCCCGACGCTGACGAGGATCAGCCCGCAGCCGAGCAGCACGCGGATCGGCACGCGGACGGACAGGCGTCCGGCGAGCGGCGCGACGAAGAACGACAGCAGCGTGATCGGCAGGAAGCGCAGGCCGGCCTGCAGCGGGCCGTAGCCGAGCACGTCTTGGATGTACAGCGTCAAATAAAGGAACATCGCAAACATCGAGGAGGAGACGGCGAACGCGACGATGCTCGCGCCGGCGAACGCGGGCTTGCGAAACAGCGTCAGGTCGAGCATCGGGCGCCGCTGGCGGCGCTCGACGATCACGAACAGCACGATCAGCGTGAGCGAGCCGATCAAGAAGCCGAGGATGCGAGTCGAGCCCCAGCCCTTTTCGTTGCCCTGGATCAGCGCGAACACGAGCAGGAACAGCGAGCCGGAGAACGTCACGAGCCCGAGCCAGTCGACGCCACGAGCGTTCGGGTCGCGCGACTCGGAGACCTGCGTCAGCGTCAGCAGCACAGCGCCGATCCCGATCGGGACGTTGACGAAGAAGATCCATTCCCAGCCGATGCCCGACGTGATCAGGCCGCCGACGATCGGCCCGACGGCGACGGCGCCGCCGATCACGCCGCCGTAGATGCCGAACGCGAGCCCGCGCTCCCGGCCGTGGAAGGCGCCGGCGATCAGCGCGAGCGAGGTCGCGAACATCATCGCGCCGCCGGTGCCCTGCAGCGCGCGGAACAGGTTCAGCGCGAGCGGCGAGCCGGACAGCCCGCAGGCGGCCGAGGACAGCGTGAAGACGATCAGCCCGAGCGTGAACAGGCGCCGTCGCCCGAAACGATCGGCGAGCGCGCCGGCGGTCAGCAGGAACGCGGCGAGCGTCAGCGAGTAGGCGTTGACGACCCATTGCAGATCGGAGAAGCTCGAGTGCAGCGAGCGCTGGATGTCGGGCAGCGCGACGTTGACGACGGTGATGTCGAGCAGCAGCATGAAGATCGCGACCGACACGGCGATCAGCGTCCACCACTTGCGCTCCACGGTTGCCTCCTTTCTCGTCGACTGCGCTCGGCCTTCCACCGCACTATATGAATGCTCTCATCACGCTCCGGGAGGCGCCGGCAGCGTTCCGCGAGCGCGGCGCAGTCGACCTCACAGGCGCAGTGCGCGTCAGCCGGCCTGCAGGTGGCGTTGCAGGAACGGGACGATCTCGCTCCACAGCTTCGCGGCGGCCTCGGGCCGGTAGGTTGGGCGGTAGTCGGCGAAGAACGCGTGGCCGGCGCCGTCGTAGACGTCGACTTTGACCTCCTGCCGGCTGGCGGCGGCGAGCTCGTGCAGCTGCGCGCCGATCTCCGGCGAGGGGTTGTGATCGTCGGCGCCGATCGCGACGAGCAGCGGACAGCTCAGCCGCGCGGCGAGCTCGAGCGGCGGCGTCGGGCGCTCAGGCGTCGAGCGCTCGTCGGGCGTCGCGCGGTCGACGAAGCCACCCCAGCAGTCGATCGCCACGTTGAGGCGGTCGGACGCGCACGCGAGCAGCAGCGTGTAGCGCCCGCCCATGCAGAAGCCGATGCAGCCGATCCGCCCCGTCACGCCGTCGAGCCCGCGCAGGTGGTCGGCGGCGCCCTCGAGGTCGCCGAGCACGCGCTCGTCGGGCAGCGAGAACAGCCGCGCCATCGTCGCCTGCGGGTCGCTCGTATCCGGCGGTCCGCCCTCGCGCGTGTAGAGGTCGACGCCGAGCGCGACATAGCCGATGCCGGCGAAGCGGTTGACGACGTCACGGATGTGCGCGTTCAGTCCGCCGGCCTCGTGGATCACGACCATCCCGGGGTGGCTCGCGGCGTCGGCTGGCCGCGCGAGGTAGCCGTCGACTTGCTCGCCGTCGAAGCCGGCGAACGTCAGCTCCTCGCCGCTCACGCGCGTCGGGTCGGCGAGCGCGCCGGGGACGCCTTGTGGGCTGGGCGTGACCTCGACGCTCGGCATCTCAACGCCCTCCGCTCGGCTCGAGCTCGCTCGACGGCGGAAACGCGCCGCCGGCGCGCGCGTCGAGCTCGCGGATCTTGCGCCGCGCGCGCTTGCGCGTCTCGGTCAGCTCGTGCTCGAGCTTGGCGAGCTCGCCGGCGCGCTTGCGCACGAGCGCCAGCTGGCGGTCGATATGGCCGAGCGCCTCGTCCAGCAGCTCGCGGCGGCGCTCGGCGTCGACGTCCTCGCGGCGCAGCTGCGCGCGCACCGCGGCGCGCGCCTCCTCCGCGCTGAGCAACGTCTTCAGCTCCTCGAGCGTCAGCCCGAGCAGGTCTTTCATGCGCATCACCTCGCGCAGCCGCTCGACGTCGGCGTCGCTGTAGAGGCGGTGGCGGCCCGACGGCCGCGCCGGCGCCTCGGGCAGCAGGCCGACTTCCTCGTAGTAGCGAATCGTGCGCGGCGTCGTGCCAACGAGCCGCGCGACGTCGCCGATCCGCAGGCTTTGCGCGTGCGACGAGCTCGCCTCGCTCACAGATCGCGCGCTCATCGTCGTCCGCTCAGCTCGCCGGCGCGCGAGGGATCGAGTGTCGCGCGCGAGGCGACCGCGGCCGCACCGTCGACCGTGCCCAGGTGATCGGCGCCGATAGCCGCGGTGACCGCGCCGTCGGCGTCTGGAGCCGCATCGGCGGCGCCGTCGATGCCCGGCAGCATCGCCTCCTCGACGACCGCCTCCTCCCACGGCTCGATCCGCGCGGCGTCGGCCTCGGTGCTCGCGTGGCTCGGGCGCAGCATGCAGACGCCGGCGCCGACGAACGACGTCGCGGCGAGCACCCACAGCGCGACGTGCATGTTTTCGACGAACGGCGCGAGCTTCGTCGCGGAGAGACCCTGCGCGAGCCCGGAGAAGATCGCGAACAGCGTCGCTTTCGGCACGGCCGAGGTGACGATCGCGAGCACGAACGCGATCGACAGCACGGCGCCGGTGTTCTGCAGGAGCGTGCGCGCGCCGGCGGCGATGCCGCGACGGTGCGCCGGCACGACGCCCATCATCGCGGCCGTGTTCGGGCTGTTGAACATGCCTGAGCCGACGCCGACGACGAGCAGCCACAGGCCGCTCTGCCAGTAGGCGCTGTGCGCTTGCAGCGTCGTCATCGCGGCGAGGCCGGCGCCGGTCACGAGCATCCCGCTCGCGGCGAGCGCGCGCGAGCCGTGGCGGTCGGCGTAGACGCCGGCGATCGGCGAGGCGACGAGCATCCCGAGCGCGAGCGGGATCAGCTTGATGCCGGCTTCGATCGGCGAGCTGCTCTGCGCGCCCTGGTAGTAGAAGACAAACAGGAACATCAGCGCGAAGCGTGCGAGCCCGTTGATGAACGACGCCGCGCTGGCGGCCGCGAACAGACGGTTCTTGAACAGCGCGAGGTCGAGCATCGGCGCGCGCGAGGAGCGCTCGATCACGACCCACAGCGGCAGCAGCACGGCGGCGACGATCAGGGCGCCGATCACGAGCCGATCGCTCCAGCCGCTGATGCCGCCCCGCGAGACGCCGTAGACGAGCCCGGTAAGACCGACCACGAACGTAATCGTCCCGGGCGCGTCATAGCCGCGGACGGAGTCCGGCTTGGCGAGCTCGCGCAGGATCAGCGCGCCCCATGCGGCGCCGGCGAGCGCGAACGGGACGTTGAACCAGAACACCCAGTGCCACGAGATCGACACGAGCGCGCCGCCGAGCACCGGGCCGAGCACGAGCCCGATCGCGGCGACCATCGTGTTGGCGCCCATCGCCAGGCCAAGTTCCTCCTTCGGGAACGCGTCGGTGACGAGCGCGGCGGCGTTCGCGAACAGGAACGCCGAGCCGATCCCCTGCACGATCCGCCACACGATCAGCACCGTCGCATCGCTCGAGAAGCCGGCGCCGAGCGAGGCGAGCGCGAACACGACGAAGCCGCCGACGTATGCGCGCTTGCGCCCGAACAGATCCGACAGGCGGCCGGCCATCAGCACGAGCACGGTCGCGGCGATCAGGTATGCGAGGATCACCCACACGAGCGCGAGCAGGCTCGTGTGCAGCGAGCGCTCGAGGTCGGGCAACGCGATGATCAGCGTGCCGGAGTTGGTCGCCGCGAGCAGCATGCCGAGGCTCGTGCACGAGAGCGCCCACCAGCGATAGCTGCGGTGCTCCGCTGCGACGCCGATCCGCGACGTGCGAGCGGCGGCCGGGCTCGACGATCCGGCTTGCCCGATGCTCATGACGCGCTCCTCACGGCGTCTTCTTCCTATAAAAACATGACGTGAACGTAAGGATCACGATAGCAACGAGAGCGCCGCTCCGAAGCTGGCCGGCAGGTGCGTGGACGCCGTTCGCGACCGTGCTACAACGTTCACATGAGCGATCAGCGCGAGGTTCAGAAGAGCGACGAGCAGTGGCGTGAGGAGCTGACGCCGGCGCAGTACGACGTGCTGCGCCGCGCCGGCACCGAGCCGCCGTTCACGGGCGAGTACGTCTACAACAAGGACGCCGGCGACTACCGCTGCGCGGCGTGCGGCGCGACGCTGTTCGGCGGCGACACGAAGTTCGACTCGGGCACGGGCTGGCCGAGCTTCACCGAGCCGGCCGTCGCCGACGCGGTCGAGCTGCGCCCCGACAACAGCCTGTTCATGCGCCGCACCGAGGTTCTCTGCCGCAAGTGCGGCGGCCATCTCGGCCACGTCTTCGACGACGGCCCCGGGCCGGGCGGCCAGCGCTACTGCATCAACTCGGCCGCGCTCGCGTTCGAGCCGGCTGGCACGCCGGCGCCATACGCCGACGCGGCGACCGTGCCGCCGGCCGGCGGCACCGACGAGACGTAGCGCGCCGCGGGCGGCCGACGCCGGCTGCAGGTAGGCTCGTAAGGATGATCATGGAGGCGCGCGAGAAGCGCCTTGCCACGCCGCTGCAATGGGGGCGGCGCGAGAAGACCATCGTCGGCGCGCTGCTCGCGACGCTCGCCGTCGCGCTGATCGCGCTCGGCGCGTACGCGCTCTCCAGCGGAGCCCCGGCGCGGCGCGACTGCGTCGACGTGACGTTCGCGAGCACGCTCGGCGGCGCCGAGCTGAAGGGCTGCGGCGCGCGCGCGCGAAGCATCTGCGCGTCGGGCTCGTTCCATTCGATCAGCCAGCAGTTGGCCGAAGCGTGCCGCCGTGCGGGCTTCGCGTACAAGCCGCTGAGTTAGGCACACAGGCCGGCCTGTCGCCCACTAGATTCGCCGCAAAATCGGGCTTCGGCGGCCGCGTCGGCGTCGCTCGTGGCCCGTGAACCGGCTCTGCGATGCGCTTTTGCAGGGCGTCTATACAGATGTCGAAAGCCGCTCGCGAACTGTTGTGCAGTCTGTCCCTAGCCGTTGTAAACGCGCGCCGTTTTCATGTTGCGTTGCAATCGACGCGCCCGCATCGCCATGCGCGGACGGGGGGGTCACTCCACCAACCAAGTAGGAAATGGAGGCACATGTCCTGGAACGCATACCCAACCTGGCTCAATGCCGGCGACAACGCGTGGCAGATGACCGCGGCGACGTTCGTCGGTCTGATGAGCCTCCCGGGCCTGGCGGTCCTGTATGGCGGCGTGATGCAGAAGCGCTGGTCGGTCAACAGCATGATGCTCACGTTCGTCGCGTTCTGTCTGGTGCTGGTTGCCTGGTGCCTGTGGGCGTTCAAGATGGGCTTCGGCAGCCCGATCGGGCACGGCAAAGGGTTCTTCGACACGTTCTGGGGCAAGTCCGGGACCGTGCTCTCGACGGGCGCCGAGGAGGGCCAGGCGATCATCCCATCGGTCACCGAAGGTCCACCGTTCCACTTCCCGGAGGCGTCGCTCGTCTACTTCCAATTCGTGTTCGCAGCGATCACGCCGATCCTGATGCTCGGCTCGGTGCTGGGGCGAATCAGCTTCAAGGCGTGGATCCCGTTCGTGCTCCTGTGGATCACGTTCGTCTACACGATCAACGCGTTCCTGATCTGGGGCGGCGGCTACTTCGCCGCGCACGGCGCGCTCGACTACTCGGGTGGGTACGTGATCCATCTCGCGGCCGGCATCTCCGGATTCGTCGCCGCGGCGGTCATCGGACCACGCCTGCAACGAGATCGCGAGATCGACGCGCCGAACAACCTGTTGATGGTCGCCGCCGGCGCCGGCCTGCTGTGGCTTGGCTGGAACGGCTTCAACGGTGGAGACTCCTACTACGCCGGCGCGAACGCCTCGGCGGCCGTCGTCAACACGAACCTCTGCACGGCCGTCGCGATGCTCGTCTGGATCTTCTGGGACTACGCCTTCCGCGACAAGCCCTCGCTGCTGGGCTCCGTCAACGGGATGATCACCGGGCTGGTCGGGATCACCCCGGCGGCCGGTTTCGTCAACGGCTGGGGCGCGATCGCGATCGGCGTGATCGCCTCGACGATCGTCTGGATGGCGATCCGCTTCCTCAGCCGTGCGCCGGTGTTCAGACACGTCGACGACACTTTGGGGGTGATCTATACGCACGGGATCGCCGGGCTCTGCGGCGGTCTGCTGGTCGGGTTCTTCGCCGATCCACACCTCGTCGAGTACATCGGCGTGCACGGAGCGTCGAACCTGCCGGGCAAAGAAAGCGTGTTCAACGGCGGCAGCTGGACGCTGCTCCGCTGGCAGGCCGAGACAGCGCTGTTCGTGATCCTGTTCAGCGGCATCGTCACGTTCATCCTGCTGAAGATCGTCGGCATCTTCCTGCCGCTGCGTCTGACCGACGAGGAGCTGGAGATCGGCGATCACGCGATCCACGGCAATGAGGTCTACCCATCAGACGTTCCAACGCTCGGCGGCCCGCACGCGCCGCCGGCGTGGCAGCCCACCCCCGCGCCGTCCGGCGCGTAGGCGGGACGCCTGCGATCCGGGGCGCGTCCAATCCCCGCGGACGCGCCCCGGGTCGGGCAACGACGGACCGCGACCCCGCTTCGGCGGGGTCGCGCCGGTTGAGCGCTCAGCTGGAAGCGCTCAGCCCGATCGGGCAGCTGACGCCGGTGCCGCCGAGCCCGCAGTAGCCGTTAGGGTTCTTCGCGAGGTACTGCTGGTGGTAGTCCTCGGCGTAGTAGAAAGGTCCTGTCTGCGCGATCTCGGTCGTGATCTCGCCGTAGCCGGCCTGCGTCAGCGTCGCCTGATAGGCGTCGCGCGAGGCGATCGCAGCCTTGCGCTGCGGCTCGCCGTGCCAGAGGATCGCCGAGCGGTACTGCGTGCCGACGTCGTTGCCCTGGCGCATGCCCTGCGTCGGGTCGTGGCCCTCCCAGAACAGCTTCAGCATGTCCTCGAAGCTGGCCTGCTCGAGCGTGAACGCGACGAGCACCGCCTCGGTGTGACCGGTCCGCCCGCTGCACACCTCCTCGTACGTCGGGTTCGGCGTGAAGCCGCCCGCGTAGCCGACGGCCGTCGTGTACACGCCCGGCGCCTCCCAGAAGATCCGCTCGGCGCCCCAGAAGCAGCCCATGCCGAAGATCGCCGTCTCGACGCCCTCTGGGAACGGCCCTTGCAGCGGCGTCCCGAGCACCTCATGGCGCGCCGGCGCCGCGATTGGCGTCTCACGCCCAGGCAGCGCCGACTCGGCGTCGATCATCGCCGCCATCTTGCGCGTGAAGAGCATGACTTCAGGCTAGACGATCGCGGCTAGTCCTCGGTCACGCGCGGCGTGTAGCGATGGTGCAGCATCAAGCGGTTGCCTTCGGGGTCCTCGAAGAACGCCATGTGGCAGACGCCCGTGTCGAACGTGTCGCCCTTGAACGTCACGCCGAGCTCTTCGAGCGACTTGCGCGCCGCCTCGACGTCGTCGACGTGCAGCGCGACCTCGGTCTTCTGCGCGTGGTGCTCGAGCCCCATCTTCTCGGCGTCGATGATGCTCAGCGTCAGGTTGCCCGTCTCGAACTCGGCGAAGTTGCGCTCGGGCATGTACACCGAGCGGCGCAAGCCGAGGACGTCTCCGTAGAACGCGGCCGACTTCGCGACGTCGTGCGTCGGAAGTGCGACGAAATCGACGCCGCTGATCAGCTGCTCGGTCGAAATGGGGGTCATCTGGCTCGGCTCCTTCTTGCTCGTAGGTATGTTGCTCGTTGGTATGAGGGCGTCCTCGGTATTAGGCGTCCCGCTTCCGGCTCAGCGCGGCTCGAGCGCGAACACGGCGATGTCGCGCGACGTCTTCGCGTCGTATTCGTCGAACCCCTCGTACATCTCGTTAACACGACGCCACAGCTCGTCGCGCTCGTCGCCCTCGAGTACGCGCGCTCGCACGAGCTGTCGCCTGCCACGGATCTCGATCTCCGCGTCGGGGTTCGCCTGCAGGTTGTACGACCACGCCGGCGCGCGCACGTTGCCGGCATTCGAGCCGACGACCACCTGACGCTCGCCGTCGGCGAGGAACACGACCGGCACCGTGCGCGGCCGGCCGGAGCGCCGACCGGTCGACGTCAGCAGCAGCACCGGCGCGGTGCCGACCGTGTTCATCAGCCGGCCACGGCTGAGGCGGTAGATCGGGACGTTGAGCTTGCCCGTCGCCTTCAGCCACGAGTCGGGCATGCTCATCGAGAGCTTCGAGTAGAAGCGGTTGCTCGGCACGCGCTGAGTATCCCACTGCGTGTGTGTGGCGTAGCGCGCGGCGGATGTAGGATCGCCGCCATGAGCGACGCGCCGGCTGTGCTGTATGAGGTCGACGGGCGTGTCGCGCGACTGACGCTCAACCGGCCCAAGCGCGGCAACGCGCTGACGCCGACGCTGATCGCGCAACTCGCCGAGTGCGTGCGCCGCGCCGATCTCGACGCGCGCGTGCACGTGCTGCTGCTCGCCGGCGCCGGCTCTGGCTTCTGCGGCGGCTACGACCTCGTCGAGAGCGCCGAGGGGATCGGTGCGCGTGGCGAACGTGCGGAGCGCGGTGCGGGTGCCGATCGACCAGGCGGGGGAGACCGCGACGCATCGACTGGCCGAGCGATACCGGTCGACGCACCGCCCGGCTCGCCGCTCGACCCGGCGGTGATCGGCGCCAACCACGACCCGCGCGGCACGTGGGACCCGATGGTCGACTACGCGATGATGAGCCGCAACGTGCAAGCGTTCATGAGCTTGGTGTCTTGTGGCAAGCCGGTCGTCTGCCGCGTGCACGGCTTCTGCGTCGCCGGCGGCACCGACATGGCGCTCTGCTCGGACCTGCTCGTGATCGCCAACGACGCGAAGATCGGCTACCCGCCGGCGCGCGTCTGGGGCTCGCCGACGACCGCGCTGTGGGCGCACCGGCTCGGCGCGCAGCGCGCCAAGCGGCTGCTGTTCACCGGCGACACGCTGTCCGGGCGCGAGGCGCTCGAATGGGGCCTCGCGATCGAAGCGCCTCCAGCCGATGAGTTGGAGCAGCGCACCGAGGTGCTCGTCCAGCGGATCGCGCAGATGCCGATCAACCAGCTGATGATGATGAAGCTGCTCGTCAACGAGTCGCTGCACGCGCAGGGCGTGCACGCGAGCCAGACGCTCGGCACCGTCTTCGACGGCGTCGCGCGCCACACCGCCGAGGGCTACGCCTTCCAGCAGCGCGCCGCCGCGCACGGCTACCGCGAGGCCGTGCGCGAGCGCGACGAGCCGTTCGGCGATGTCGGGCGCTCGACGTTCAAAGGGTGAGGGGTTGGAGAGGTGGCGCTGATGGGCGGGACGGCGATAGCGGTCGGCCTCGATAAGCACGACATCGGCGCGCCGACAGGCGACGCCCGCGATGCGACTCGCGCGACTTACTCACGGCGCAAGTCGTCTGCCGAACCAACGCGGCGGCCGCGCGCGGGCTAGAATGGGCGGCTCGCGCGGATGTAGCTCAGCTGGCTAGAGCGTCGCCTTGCCATGGCGAAGGTCGAGGGTTCGAATCCCTTCATCCGCTTTCGCGTCTGCGTACGCGATTCTCGTCAATGGTTCGGGTCGGCGAGCCTCAGCGCGCCGACAGCTCGTTGGCGCTAAGCGCCTGCATCGCCGGCACGACCTCGCTCGTGACGAGCCCGTGCTCGCGCGTCAGCTCGTCGATCAAAACGAACGAGCGCGCCGCTTTCTCGGGCGAGTCGATCGCGATCGTCAGCACCGGCACGTGGCGGCGCAGCTGCAGCAGCCTGTCGCCGTGCGGCGCGTGCGCGCCGTGAAAGCCCCACATCCCGTTCACGCACGTCACGCCCGCCGCGTCGCCCGCGCGCATGCGGCGCACGATCTCCAGATGCAACGAGCGGCCGTCGTGCGTCGCGTCGTGCGAGCTGTAGACGGTCAGCTTCTGCCAGGCCGCGCGACCCTGCTCGTCGGCGGCTGCGAGTGCATGCGGCTGCTCGAGCAGCTCGCCGTCGCGCTTGCAGATGCGCACGCGCTCGAGCGTGATCAGCGGCTCGCGCAGGATCCGCGCGAGCTCCGGCACGAGCGCGGCGATCGGCTCGGCGGCGCCGACCGCGACTATCGACATCGGCACGTCGGCGTTGCGCGCGATGAAGCGCGCGCGCGTGCGGCGTCCCTCGCGCAGCCCGTCGACGCCGAGCAGGACGCTCGCGCCGGCGAGGCCGCGCTCGTGCAGCAGCTCGCAGACGGCGACGAACGCCGGGCGGTTGCCGACGCGCTCGCGCCGCCCGACCTGGATCGTCAGCTTGCGGCCATGCCCCGCGCCGCCGGCGAACGCGAGCGCGTTTGCAAATGTGTCTCGGCGCTCGCTCCGCTGCTCGTCGGCGGCGGCGCCGAGCAGCAGCGCCCGCTCGAGCGTCATCAGGCCGCGTCGTTTGATCGCGAGCACGTCGGTCAGCAGCGCCTCGATTCGCTCCGGCGAGTCGAGCGCGGTCGCGATCACCGGCAGGTCTTCCGACAGCGTCAGCAGCCGCTCGGTGTGCAGGTGGTGCAGGCGTCCGAATCCCTCGGCGCCGCGGAACAGCGTGCTCAGACGCACGCCGCGCCGCTCGTAGATCGCGAGCAGCTCGTCGGCGAGCAGCCGCCCGTCGACGCGGTCGCGCTCGCCGAAGTACGTCGTCAGCTTGACGCACTGCATGCTCACGCGTGCGCTCCGATCGTGCGACCAAGCGCCGCCGCCGCGACGCCGACGGCGAGGCCGACGGCGATGTTGAGCAGCGCCGCTCGCGCTCTTGCGTCCTCGCCGAGGCGGTGCGTCTCGAGCATCCACGTCGAAAACGTCGTGTACGAGCCGAGCGTCGCCGTGCCGGCGAGCACGAGCGCGTCGCCGCTGAGCGCGACGCCAGTCAGCAGTCCGAGCACGAGCGAGCCGCTCGCGTTGACGACGAGCGTGCCGAACGGAAGCGCGGCGCCGGCGCGCGCCGAGATCAGCCCGTCGATCAGAAAGCGCGCGTTCGCGCCAACGCCGCCCAACAGCGCGACGCCGAGCCACGTCCAGACGCTCATGCGATGATCCGCACGCGACGCACGAGCGCCGTCGCGATCCAGATTGCGACGAGCCCCGCGAGCACGCTCGTCAGCGCGTACGTCGCGGCGAGCGCGTAGCGATCGTCGTCGATCATCTGCAGCGTCTCGACCTGCATCGTCGAGAACGTCGTGTAAGCGCCGCAGAAGCCCGTGCCGAGCAGGGGTCGCCGGTAGATCGACCGCGGCAGGCGCTCCTGCAGCCGCGTCGCGAAGTACGCGAGCGCGAACGAGCCGGTGACGTTGATCGTGAACGTCGCCCATGGCCAGTCGCCGGCGCCTGTGGCGAACGTACGCCCGAGCCACATGCGCAGCAGCGAGCCGAGCGCGCCGCCAAGGAAGATCGCTGCTATCTCACGTCGGTCAAGGTCCGGCACGGTCGGCTCCTCTCGCTGTCGAACTTCGCGAAAGGAGCCATCAGCCCTTGTCGTGGCGGGCGGTTCGCGTCGCGCCGGCTCGCCGTGCGTCGCATCAGGGCTCCATCTGACCGCCCACACCGTAGCGCGGCTCGGGTTCGGTGAGCGGGTCGCGCTGGATGTAGCGGCCGCCGTCGCCGCGCACGAGCAGGCCCATCAGCTCGAGCTCGCCGAGCGCGCGCAGCAGCTCGCCGGCGTCCTCGCCACGATCGAGCAGCTGTCCCGGCGTGTCCGCGCCCGCGCCAACGCGCTCGAGCACGACCAGCAGGGTGGGGTCGAGGCCGTCGTACGGGCGCGAGCGCTCGCGCGGGGCGAGGCGGTGGCGGTCGGCGTCGCACAGCAGGTCGAGCACATCGCCGACGCACGTCACCAGCCCCGCGCCCTCGCGCAGCAGCGCGTGCGGCCCACGCGCGCCGGGCGAGCTGATCCGACCGGGCACGGCGGCGACGGCTCGGCCGAGCGATCGCGCGACGCGTGCGCCGGCAAGCGCGTTCGGGCTCTGCTCGCTCTCGACGATCAACGCGATGTCGGCCATCGCCGCCAGCAGCCGCTCGCCGGCGAGGACCGTCGAGCGCCGCCGCGGCGACCCGCACGGGAACTCGGCGATCGCGCAGCCGGCACGCGTCAAGCGCTCGCGCAGTCCGCGTTGACGGGCGGGCGCGCCGGTGTCGAGGCCGCCGGCGATCACGCCGAGCGAGGACGCTCCAAGCTCGAGTGCCCCGCCAAGCGCCGCCGGTCCGATTCCGCCGCACAGACCGCCCGCGACCGTCACGCCGGCGGCGGCCAGACCGCGCGCGAGGCTCGCCGCGATGGCGACCCCGTAATCGCTTGCGCTCGCGTGGCCGACGAACGCCACGACAGGCTCGCTCGCCAGCGCTCGCAGTCGCTCGTGACCGCCGAGCACGTGCAACGCGGCGAGACCGCTCGCCTGTCGCGCGCGCGACGGGTAGATCGCGCGATGGCGGCAGACGGTCGCGACGGCCGGCCCGCATGGCGCGCTCGGCGTGGGTGCTCGGAAGGCGTCGTAGCATTGCTCGAGCTCGTCTCGGCGGCGCCCGCCGAGCGCGGCGATCAGCTTGCGGTCGTCGAGTTCAAGCAGCTCGAGCAGGCGGCCGTCCGCGCGGCAGTTGCAGTCGAGCACGGCGCCGAGCTCGGCGAGCAACCAGCTGCGGCGCAGACAGTCCGCGCACGCCCCGTCATCGAGGTGCATGGCGTTGCGCCTCATGCCGCCCGGTTGCCGGCGAGCGCGTCGCCGACGCGCAGCGCGATTGCCGCCGCGACGTCGCCGCGCGCGACTCGCTCGCCGCCATTGAGATCGGCGATCGTGCGGGCCAGGCGCAGGACTCGATCCCGGCCGCGCGCGCTCAACATCCCGCGCTCGCATGCCCCCCGAAGGAGCATCGCGCCGTCATCGGAGAGTCGCACGTGCGAGCGCAGCATGCGAGGGTCCATCAGCGCGTTGAGCGCGACGTCCTCCGCTCGCAGCCGCGCCGCCTGGCGCTCGCGCGCTGCGATCACGCGTTCGCGCGCCACGCGTGAGCTGATCAGCGGCGCCGCTGCGACGCCGTCGCCGCGTTCGCGCTCGAATTGGGCAAGCACGTCGATCCGGTCGAGCAGCGGCCCACTCAGCCGTCGTTGGTGGCGGGCAAGCTCGGCTTCGCTGCAGCGGCACGACTCGCCCACGCCTGCATATCCGCACGGGCACGGGTTGGTCGCGGCGAGCAGCATGAACCGCGTAGGGTGGATCGCCGCGTGGCGCGCTCTGACGATCGCCACGCATCCGTCCTCCAGTGGCTGGCGCAGCGCCTCGAGCGCCGGGCGCGAGAACTCGGAGAGCTCGTCGAGGAACAGCACGCCGTGATGGGCGAGCACGACCTCGCCGACGCGGTTGCGCTGGGCGCCGCCGACGAGTCCTGCGGCGGTGATCGAGTGGTGCGGGGCTCGTAGTGGACGCTCGCGCGCGAGCGCGGCCGCCGGCATTCCGGCGATGCCGTCGATTCGCGCCACCTCGATCGCCTCGCTGCGCGTCAGCGGCGGCAGGATCGAGCCGATCCGCTGCGCGAGCATTGTCTTGCCGACGCCAGGCGGCCCGCTGAAGAGGCAGTTGTGCCCACCGGCGGCGGCAATCACGAGCGCGCGCACAGCGTGGTGCTGGCCGCGCACGTCCAGGAGGTCGCCCGAGCGCTTGTCCGGCGCGTCGCGCCCGCGAGAGACGGCCGACGGGAGCGCGTCGCCGGCGCCGCCGCCGATCACGCGCACAGCGCCGGCCAGGCGCTCGGCGACGGCGACGTCGAGCCGCTCGACGAGCATCGCCTCGCGGGCGTTGGCGCCGGCGAGGATCAGACCGTGCAGGCCCGCGCTGGCCGTCGCCTGCGCGATTGCGAGCGCACCGTGTGACGGCCGCACGCGCCCGTCGAGCGCGAGCTCGCCGAACAGCGCGTAGCGGTCGAGGCGGGCGCTCTCGAGCTGGCCGCTCGCGGCGAGCACGGCGCAGGCGAGCGCGAGATCGAGTGCGGCGCCGGCCTTCGGCAGGTCGCCGGGCGCGAGGTTCGCGGTGATCCGCGTGGCCGGGAACTCATAGCCGGAGTTGAGGATCGCAGCGCGGACGCGCTCACGGGCCTCGCGAACGGCGGCGTCGGCGAGCCCTACGACGGTGAACGCCGGCAGACCGCGGCGCACGTCGACCTCGACACTGACGTGTCGTGTTCGCAGTCCGTCGATCGTGAACGTATGCGCTCGCGCAAGCATCGCGCCGTCTCCTTGTGACCGTTGTCTGAGCGCTGAAGCTAGGCGGGGCTTGGGACGGGACGCTCGCGCGCTCACGATTGGCGGAGAGGCATGCGCGGGAGCGTGCCTTATGAGAACATATGTTCGTATGCGATCGAGCGATCGACTAGCCGAAGAGCGTTCGGATGTCGGACTCTGGTAGTCACGCGCGTCGCATGCGGTTCACGCCACGTGGTCAAGCGCCATGCGCTCAAACGTATGGACTCGGCGACAGACGGATGCGATGTTCTTGAATATGCCGCGTGCACCGAAACCCGACCCAGCGCTTGCCGCAGCCGTTCGCGCTCTCCGTGAGGCGAGCGGACTGACGCGCGAAACGCTCGCGTTCCAAGCGGGCATCACGAGCGGGTCGTTGGCGCGGATCGAGCTTGCGCAGGCGTCGCCGGGCTGGGACACGGTCCGGCGCATCGCCCGTGCACTCGACGTCTCGATCAGCCGGCTGGCGGTCGCCATCGAAGCGGCCGAACAGCCGGCGACGTGACGTGCAGCGAGGGGGTCCCGTCCGGCGGTGTGGGGCGCCGGGCGGGAACGCAATCCTCGAGCGGTGCTACAGCCCGTTGGGGTGACGCACGACGTAGCCGCTCGTGTCGCCGACCGAGCTTGCCCAGCGCGTGCCGGTCTCCTGTTGGGCGATCGTGTCGAAGCGTTTGCCGTCGACGACCATGAACGCGTGTTCGGCGTTGGCGTAGATCGTTATGTACCTGCCGGGGCCGGCTTCGCCATAGGACTCCAGTTCGGATGAGTCCTCGGGCGAGCTCAGCAGCCCGCCGCCGTGCAACGCGTAGGAGACCGAGCCGGAGCAGTCGTAGCCGGTCGACTGGAACGAGCCGTGGCCGCCGCCGTAGACGTACGGCCGCGTCGCGATTTCGTCGCCGGCGGCGATCACGCGCGCGACGACGCTCGAGCCTTCGCCGGTCGCGCTGCTCGTCGATTCGCCGCTGCTGAGGCTGCTGTGCACGACCGCCGAGGCCGGCGGCTTCAGCGTCGGCGCGTTCTGCACGCCGATCACGGCCCACGTCGCGGGACCGACGACGCCGTCGACGCTCAGCCCGTGGCGCGCCTGAAGGCGCTTGACGGCCGCCTCCGTCGCCGGGCCGAACGTGCCGTCGGCTTCGAGGTGCAGCGCCGCCTGCAGCCGGGTGACGGCGTCGCCACCCGACGCTTCGCCGCCCGCGGGCGCTTCCGTGTCGGCGACGGTCGCCGTCGAGTGGTGAGGACGAGATGAATGGACGATCGCCGATGCGGGCGGCGTCAACGTTTGCTCGCCGCTGACACCGATCACGCTCCAGGTCGCCGGCCCGACGACGCCGTCGACGGTCAGCCCGTGACGCGCCTGCAGCCGTCGCACGGCGCCCTCCGTCTCGGGGCCGAAGTTGCCGTCGACGGGCAGGTGCAGCGCGGCCTGCAGGCGCGCCACGGCGCCGCCGGAAGCTTCGCCTTCAGGGGCGCCCTGGCCTTCTTCGGTGCTCAGCACCGCGTCACGGCGGACGCCGCTCGTAGAGGCGACGGAGCGCGCTCCGCCACGCATCGCCGCGCTCGTTTCGGGGCCGACGATCCCGTCGACGCCGAGCCCGTGCGCGGCCTGGAAGGAGCGCACCGCGGCTTCGGTTTCGGGGCCATAGACGCCGTCGACGGCGATGCCGAGCGCGCGCTGCACGAGTTCGACCTGGCGTCCCTGGCTTTCAGAGCCGATCGAGATCGTGTGTTCGGTCGTCGTCGCCGGTTCGGCGCCCGTCGCGGCGGTCGCTTGCCCGCTCGACAGCAGGCTCGCCGTCGGCCCCGCGGTCAGCGCCGCGAGCGCGCCGAGCGAGATCCGTTTCGCGCGCGAGCCGCTCGGGACGAAGCGCAGCTCCGCCGCGCGACGGCGAGCGCGCGAGCGCCCGAGCGAGAGCTCCCACGGTTCGGCGGCGGCCAGATCGCGTCGCGCGTCGCGCTCGGCCGACAGCAGCGAGCCGAGGCCGAACGGGTCGAACGCTCGCAGCTCGCTCGCGGGGCGCGCTTTGACGGTCGCGCGGCGCCCGCCGCGCGCGCCGCGCGCGCGGCGGGCGCGCGAACGTTCGAGCGAGGCGTCCCACGGAGTGGGCACGGCAAGATCACGTACGAAACCCGGCATGCAGGCGTCCTTTCTCACATTGCTTGGCGCCTACGGGGTTAGCTGTCGGGCTCGCGTGAATTACGCTACGCCACCAACTGGCGGCGATTCGCCCCCGCAGCCTCTCGGCTGCAATGGGTCCCCCGCTCCCCAGGCCCCGTGGGGCCAAGGACTCGGCACGAACGCGCTGCAAACTACCAGGTTTTTTGCAAGCTGCGTCGCATCAGGAGGTTTGCAACGGTTCTTGCCGACGGCGCGCCGCGGGACAGGCGCGCGGTACGGATCGCGCTGATAAGTTCGAGCGCGGATGCGTCGCGATGGCCTGAACCTCCGAGTCATGCTCTCGCTCGTCGCGTTGGTCGTGATCGCGGGCGTCGTCGCGCTGGTGACCGTCAACGGCTCCTCGGGCGCGAAGGGCAAGACGGCGAAGGGCGCCGCGCAGAGCGCCTACCGCGCTGAAGCGGTGCTCTCGCCGGCGACGCCGGCGCCGTCGATCGCGCTGCGCAACTACCTCGGCCAGCCGGTCAACATCGATCGGTACCGCGGTAAGGCGGTGCTCGTCACGTTCCTCTACACCAACTGTCCCGACGTCTGTCCGCTGATCACCTCGAACCTGCGCGTCGCGCAGAACCTGATGGGCTCGAAGACGGCCTCGAAGGTACAGATCATCGCGGTGTCGGTCGACCCCAAAGGCGACACGCCAAAGGCGGTCGCGAGCTTCCTCGCGCGCCATCAGATGACTGGCCGGATGCAGTACCTGATCGGCGACGCGCACGAACTCGCGAGCGTGTGGAAGGCGTGGGGAGTGGGCTCCGAACGCGACGCGCAGCAGCCGCAGTTCGTCAACCACTCGGGGCTCGTCTACGGGATCACGGCGTCGGGCAAGCGCACGACGCTCTACACGGCGAGCTTCCGCCCGGCGGACATCGCGCACGACGTCCCGCTGCTCGCCGCGAACTGATCGAGCGGGCTGATGCGGCGCGCGCGTCTGCTGCTGACGACGACGGCGATCGCGACGGCGGTCGTCGCGCTGATCGTGTTCGGGCTGGCCTCGAGCAACTCGGCGAGCGGACGCATAGCGCCGGCGCTGCCGCGCGAACAGCTCGCCGGCCCGCCGACGACGCTCACCGCGCTGCTCGCGACGGCACATGGGCGCGCGTCGTTGATCACGTTCTGGGCGAGCTGGTGCGGCCCGTGCGCGCGCGAGGCGCTCGAGCTCGAGCGGTTCTCGCGCAGCCCGTCGGGCGAGGGTCGGCTCGTCGGCGTCGACTGGAGCGATGCGCTGTCCGGCGCACGGTCTTTCATCACAGAGCACAAATGGACGTTTCCGGTGCTGCGCGACGCCGAAGGCACGGTCGGCGACGACTACCGTCTGACCGTCCTGCCGACGACGTTCGTGCTCGACGCGGCCGGGCGGATCCACGCCGTGCTGCGCGGGCCGCAGACGCAGGGCACGCTCGCGCAGGCGATGGCGAGCGTCAAGCAGCAGTAGCGCGCGTGCGCGAGGAGCGTGCGACTGGGGGCGTCGCCGAACGTCTGCTCGCGCGCGCTCGCCGACACGGCCACCGCGCGCCACGCGCGGGGCGATTCTCTAGGCTGTGGGCATGTGCAGGAACATCCGTCAGCTCCATAACTTCGAGCCGCCGGCGAACGACGACGAGGTCCGCGACGCGGCGCTGCAGTACGTGCGCAAGATCAGCGGCTCGACGAAGCCGTCGCAGGCGAACGCCGCGGTGTTCGAGCGCGCCGTCGAGGAGGTCGCGCTCGCGACGCAGCGGCTGCTCGACGGGCTCGTGACGTCGGCGGCGCCGAAGGACCGCGAGGTCGAGGCGGCGAAGCGCCGCGAACGCTCGGCCGCGCGCTTCGCGGCCTGATCGAGCGCTCAGCCTGTCGGCCCGAGACGCCGGAGAGCTCCGGCGGCGTTCGTCAGCGCACGAGTTCGCGAATCGACTCGACCGCGCGCGGCTCGGCCGGCAGGTCGGCGAGCGTCGCGGCGACCTCGGCGGCGAGCGCGATCGTCGCGTCGGGCGTCTCGCCGAGCCAGCGCGCGAGCCAGCGGCACGCCCACGAGTCGTAGCCCGAGCCCTCCGCCGAGCCCGCCGCGGCTACGAGCGAGACAAGCCGCAGCGCGAGCGCGAGCCCGATTGGGCGCCGCTCGCGCGCGATGTCCTTAGCGATGCCGATCGCGATGTCGAGTTCGCGGCGCTCGATTGCGCCTTCGAGCTCGCGAACGGGGCGATATGGACCGGTTCCCATCATCGAACGCACGTTCGCATACGGTGACGAAGCGGCGCCACAGCTATCAAGCTGCATCTTTGGCGCGAGCGGCTCGCAGTCGCCCGCGCCGTCTCCGACCACGCGACCACGCGATGCCGCGCTCGTCGCCGAGGTCAGAATTCGCATCTTCGGATCGGATTCATGTCGAGGAGTCTCATCCGCGTAACAACTGCGGCGCGCCGACGGGCTAGCTTCGGCGGTGCAGCTACCGGCCGACACCATCTCCTCTGACGGCAGGCTGTCGCCCGAGCGCCCAGGATCCGGACCTGGAGGCCGAAGTACAAGGAGCCCGGCGACGAGCCGGGCTTCGGGCGTTTCGATCGAGCGGCGCGTCGTTGCAGGCGGCGCGCCGCTCGGAACGCCCGTTCGACAAGCGCGCCGACAAAGTCGCTCGACGCGAGCGCCCGGCGCTTCATTGGCCCTCGGCCTCGCCGAGGCGTGCTTCTCAGCGTCGTAACAAGCATCGTGCGATCGCGCGGCATATTGATCGGGCAGCGTTTGGCCGATCCCCAGGCGCTGCCCAGGCTTCCCCGACGCGCATCGCTGC
>DATHND010000134.1:0-22791 GCA_035486335.1 Solirubrobacteraceae bacterium | reverse complement strand
GCTGCTCCGTGGCGGCGTCGCGCTTGCCAACGCGCGTCTACGGGCGGGCGGCTGGGCGGTCCTGTCGAAAGCGATCGCCGATGAACGACACCTGCGGATCGGCGACGCGTTCGAGCTCCCCTCCCCTGCGCCAACCACGTTTCGGGTCGCCGCTCTGAGCACGAACGTCGGCTGGCCGCCGGGCGCGATCTTGCTCAACTCCACCGACTACGCCCGCGCTTGGGGGAGCTCGGAAGCGAGCGCCTATGACATCGCGCTGAAGGCGGGGGTCTCCCCGTCCCCGGGAGCCCTCGAAGTGCGCCGAGCGCTCGGCGCACACTCGGGTCTCTCGGTGCAAACGGCGCGCGAACGCGAACTGGAGTGGCGGGCGAGCAGCCGTCAAGGACTGTCGCGGCTGTCACAGATTGCAGTGCTCGTGCTGATCGCGGCGGCATTGGCGATGGCGGGAGCGATGGCGGCGATGATCTGGCAGCGGCGGCCGCAGCTTGCATATCTGAAGCGGCAGGGCTACCGTCGGAGCGTGCTCTGGCGAGCGCTCATTTGCGAGAGCGGCCTGCTGCTGGGCACGGGCTGCTCGATCGGCGCGGCTTTTGGGATCTACGGCGAGGTGCTCGGCAGCCACTTTCTCGCGGCGGTGACGGGCTTCCCCGTTGTGTTCTCGGTCGGAGCGCCGGCGGCGCTGTGGAGCGTCGCGCTCGTGAGCGTCGCGGCGGCGACGATCGTCGCGGCGCCGGGCTACTTGGCCGCGCGCGTGCCAGCGAGTGTCAATCCAGGATGACGCCCGAGAAGCACTAGGACCGTGACCGGACTGAGCGGACAGGGAGTCAGCTTCGAAGCGCCGGCGGCCCACGCAATTCGAACGATCGAGGGCGCCGGGCTCAGCGACGACCGGTCACGTCCCCAGCTCGCATGGGCCCGGGTCGGCGTCGCCCTTGCGCGAGCGGGCGCGCGGGAACTCCTCTGGGGTCTTCGGCTCGTCTCTCGCGAGGTCGAGGGCTGGCGCACGCGGGCTGCAGAGATCCCCGATGCGAAGCTCCGCGCGGACGCCGTCGGAGCGTTGCGGAGCAAGCGCGGGAACATCAACGGCGCCGCGTTGTTCTGGTCGCTGCCGAACCGTCGCAGCCGCGATCTGCTGAAGGCGCTGGTCGCCTATGAGGTTCTGGCCGACTTCCTGGACTGCGTGAGCGAGCGCAGCGCCGGCTTGGGCGCCGCGAACGGCCGCCAGCTGCACCTCGCGCTCGTCGAGGCGCTCGATTCGCAGACCGCCGTCTCCGACTACTACCGCCACCTCCCCAATGGAGGCGACGGAGGCTACTTGCGCGCGCTGGTCGAAAGCTGTCGCGCACACTCGACGGCGCTGAGCGGCTACGAGCAGGTCCGGCCGCTCCTCTCGCGCGCCGCCCGTTTGTCTTCGGTGCTGCCGATCAACCACGAGCCCGACCCGATCCGGCGCGAGCTGGCGTTGCGTGAGTGGGATCGCGAGCGAACGGCCGAAGATCGCGAGCTGTCGGGAGCGCGCGCCGATCGGCGCGCGTGGTATGAGCGAACGGCCGGGGCGAGCGCTTGGCTGACCGTGCTGGCGATGCTCGCGCTCGCCGCCGAACGCGAGCAGGAGCCGCAGGACGCGGCGCAGACGTACAGCGCGTACCTGGATTCGATCGCGCCCGCCGGAGCGATGCTCGACAGTTACGGCGACATCGTCGAGGATGCGGCGAGCGGCGACCACAGCTACATCGCGCACTACCCGAGCATCGATGCGGCGATCGAGCGGGTCGGCGAGCTGGTTCGCGACGCGGGTCGAGCGGCGGGAGAGCTCCCAAGCGGTGCTCGCCACAGCGTGATCACGGCGTGCCTGATCGCGTTCTACCTCTCAAAGGACGCGGTTCGCACGGCCGACGTGCGCGAGGGCACGCGCACGCTGCGACGCGTCGGCGGGCCGCTGGTCCGGCTGCTGCTGCCGGTGCTGCGGGCGTGGCGGATCGCATATGGACAGCGCTCGGCATAGGGCGGCAGAGCCAGTTTCGTGAAACTAGGCAGCGGGCGGCGCCGTGGAGAAGATCGCGGCGTCGATGGTCGCGCCCGACTCCGCACCCGCCGGGAACCGCACGTCACGCTCGCTGGTCTACGGGCTGACGCTCCTGCGGCAGTTCACGGCCGAGCAGCCCGTGCGTGGGATCGCGGAACTGGCTGAGATCCTCAACGTCAGCCGACCGACAGCTCACCGCTATGCGTCGACGTGCCTGGAACTCGGCTATCTCGAACAAGCCCCGATGCGCCGTTACAGGCTCGCGCGGCGGGCGGCCGAGCCCGGCTTGGCGCTGCTCGGCTCGCTGCCGCTCGTGCGGCGAGCTCAGCCGGTCCTGCGCGAGCTGCGCCGACGCAGCGGCCGAACGGCGAGCCTCGCGACGCTCGACGGTGCGGACGTCCTCTACCTGCAGCGGCTGTGCGGCTTCGCGCCCGGTCAATACGAGCTCGACAGAGGCCTCGGAGCCGGCACGCGCCGGCCGGCGCGTCACACGGCGGCCGGCGAGGCGTTGCTTGCCCGCTCTGGCGAGCACACTCACCGGCCGCGGCGAATTCGAGACGACGGGCTCGTCGTGGTCGACGGCGGGCTGCGCGCGGACGCGCGAGGACTGGCGGTCGCGATCCAGACACCAGGCGAACGAACGTATGCGATCGAAGCGACCGTGCCCGCTCATGCGATGAGCGTGGGCGACGCGACCGGCGAGCTCGGCGATGCGCTACGAGCGGCTGCGGCCGTCCTGCAGCGGCGGCCCGCGGCGCCTCGCGCAACGCAGCGCGTCGCGAGCTGACGCGGCGGAGGCGCGATTGGCGGACGAGCGGGAAGATCGGTGGGAGCGTCGTCGCCCTGCCCCGACTCCACGCCAAGCAAGGTACTCGCTCTCCTTGAAGCGAGGGCTGGCGATCCTCGCCGAGTTCACTCCCGAGCGTCCGTTGCTGGGGATCGCCGAGCTCGCCGAGAGGCTCGACATGAGCCGCCCGACGACCCACCGATACGTCAGCACGCTGGTTTCGCTCGGCTACCTGGAGCAAGAGGACGCGTCGCGCAAGTATCGGCTCGCGCTTGGCGCCGTCGAGCTTGGGGCGGGCTTGAACGCGATGGGGCTGTGCATGCACGCACGGCCGCATCTGCACGCGCTCGCTCATCGCAGCGGGCAGACCGCGGAGTTGGCGGTGCTCGACGGTCGCGAGATCCTGGTTCTCGATCGAGTCCGTGGCAGGCCGACGAGACGCAGCGGGACTCGGGAGAGCGTTCGCGCCGGCTCGCGGCTACCGGCTTACTGCACAGCGATGGGCAAGGTGCTGCTGGCATACCTTCCGGCGCCCGCGCAGAAGCGGCTGATCTCGGAAATGGCGCTGACACGGCGTAGCCTGCGTACGATCACGAGCGCGACGGCGCTCGACGATCAGCTGCAGGATGTCGCGAGCGAAGGCTTGGCGGTCGAGGACGAAGAGCTGCTCGAGGGCTCATGCGCGATCGCGGCGCCGGTGCGAGATGAATCCGGAGACGTGACCGCGGCGGTCGGCCTCGTGGCGTGCGGCGGGCATGTCGATGCCGAGGAGATCGTGGAGCATTACGAAGGCCCGGTGTTCGCGACGGCCCGACGGGTTTCCAGGCGGATTGGGTGGCGAGAAGACGAGGAGTAGACGGCTCTGGCGCTCCCCGAGAGGCGAAGTCCGGCGCCGAAGCCGACGAGACGGAAGCGTGACTCGATCGCGGCGCAGCCGATCACGCGGAGCGCATCCGACGTGCCAGCGCCGCCGCGTCGGGCGTGCTGACGAGCACGCTCTTGAGCGCCCTGTGCTCGCGCACCGAGAACGACAGCGCCGGCATTCCGCGGCGCAAGACGAACGCGCGATCGAGCGCGATCGTGCGCGCGACGTAGTAGACGCGCGGCAGCCGCAGGCCGGCTTTCAGGCCGGCGCCGATCACCTCGCGCATCGGGTCCTCGACGACGCGCACGTCGCTCACGTCGGCGAGCGGCACGCGGATGTCTTTCATCAAGCCGAGGATCCGCTCCCACGGAGCGAGCCGCACTTCGACCGCCTCGTCTGTCACATGCACGCGCACGCAAGCAAGAGCGTAGCCGGCGCCGAGCATCGTCTTGGCACGCGCCGCGCGCCGGGCGCGCGGACCGCCGAGACAGACGATCGCCGCGGCGGGTAAACATAGGACGACACGATCGAAAGGAGCACACGATGGAGTCCTCCCAGGCGCCCGCGCGCGTCCTCGTCGTCGCCCACAAGACCGCGGCGACCAAGCCGTTGCTCGACGCCGTGCGCGAGCGCGCACAGCGCGGCCCCGCCACGTTCACGCTGCTCGTCCCGAACCCCGCTCCCGGCCTGCACAAGATCGTCGACCCCGAGGATCAGGGAGGCGGCGACGCGCAGGAGGTGATCGAGCGGTCGCTGCCCGCGCTCAGCGACGCCGCCGGCTCGCCTGTCGAGGGCGTCGTCGGCTCGACGTCTCCGCTGTCGGCGATCGAAGACGCGATCAACCTGCGCGGCTTCGACGAGGTGATCGTCTCGACGCTGCCGACCAAACTCTCGCACTGGCTGAAGCTCGACCTGCCGAGCAAGGTCACCGGCTTCGGGCTGCCGGTCACGACCGTGACGCCTGACGACTGAGCGCGCCGCCCCGCCACGGCGCAACGCTCATCGCCCCCTGACGGCACGCAAGCCGACGTCGGGACTCGAACCCGAGACCCCCTCCTTACCATGGAGGTGCTCTACCAGCTGAGCTACGTCGGCAAGGCCGCGAATCCTAGCGTGAGCTCGCTTCACGCCTCGGGCGCGCCGCCGGCGCCGGCCGGCAGCTCGGCTGGGCCGCCGAGCGTCGCGGCGTCGCGCCGCTTGAAGAACTCGGCGCCCTCGATGCTCACGTGCGGCACGACGCGCTCGAGCCACTTCGGCATCCACCAGTTGACGCGTCCCATCAGCAGCATCAACGCGGGCACGAGCAGGCAGCGCACGACGGTCGCGTCGAGGATCACGGCGACGGCGAGGCCGATCCCGAACTGCTTGATCGTCGGATCGCCGTTGAGCACGAAGCTGCCGAACACGAACACCATGATCGCCGCGGCGGCGGTGATCACGCGCGCGCTCGTGACCAGCCCGGAGACGACCGAGCTGCGGTTGTCCTCGCCGGCGTGCACGTGCTCCTCGATCTGGCTGACGAGGAACACCTCGTAGTCCATCGACAGCCCGAACAGCACGGCGAACATGAACAGCGGCACGTAGGAGACGATCGGCACGGGGCCGCTCAGGCCGATCACGCTCGCGAGCCAGCCGTACTGGAAGACCGCCGTCAGCACGCCGTAGGAGGCGCCGATCGAGAGCAGGTTCATGACGGCCGCCTGCGCCGGGATCACGGCGGTGCGGAACGCGACGATCAGCAGCAGGAAGCTGAGCGCGATCACGACGACGATCTGCAGCGGCAGCTTGCCGGAGATCCGCGAGGCGAGGTCGATGTAGCCGGCCGTGGCGCCGCCGACGTCGGCCTTCATGTCGGTTCCGTGCTCGGCGCTCGGGATCACGCTCGAGCGCAGCCTTTCGACGAGCGTCGTCGTCGCGCCTTCGGCCGGCCCCTTCGTCGACACGGCGTTGAAGTACGCGGTCGTGCCCGCGCGGTCGATCTGCGTCGGCGTGATCGCGGCGACGCCGGGCGTCTGCGAGACGTCCTTCTGCAGCGTCTGCAGGCGCGGGTCGGCGGTCGGCGGGTTTCCCTTGGGGGGCGAGCCGAGCGTGACGGCGACGAGCAGCGGCCCGTTGACGCCGGGGCCGAAGCTCTTCGCGAGCAGGTCGTACGCTTTGCGTGCGGTCGTCGTGCTCGACAGCGCCGCGACGTCCTGCTGGCCGAGGTTCAACGACAGCAGCGGGATCGTCAGCGGGATCAGGATCGCGAGCGCCGCGAGCCCGGCGAGCACCGGGTAGCGCGCGATCTCGTGCGCCCATTTCGCCCATAGGCCCTCGTGCGCGTCGGACTCCGGTCGCGGATGGCGCACGCGCAGCGATTCGATCCGCGGGCCGCCGATCGCGAGCACGGCCGGCAGCAGCGTCAGCGCGCCGAGCACGGCGATGACGACGGCGACGGCCGCCATCAGCCCCATCGTCGTGATCAGCGGGATGCCGGCGACGGCGAGCGAGACGAGCGCGATCGTGACGGTGGCGCCGGCGAAGAAGACCGCGCCGCCGGACGTCGCGGCGGCGCGCGCGATCGACTCCTCGATCGTCAGCCCTTCGTGCATGCCGCGGAAATGTCGCGTGACGATGAACAGCGCGTAGTCGATGCCGACGCCGAGACCGATCATCGTCGCGAGCGTCGGCGCGACGGTCGGCACGGTCGCGACGTGCCCGAGCATGCGGATGATCGCGAGCGTCGCGAGCAGCGCGACGATTGCGTTGAGGATCGGGATCAGCATCGAGACGACGGTGCCGAACGTCAGCGTCAGGATCAACATCGCGGCGATGATCCCGATCAGCTCGCTCGACTCGGTCGCCGGCTTGGAGACCTTCTGCCCGAGCTGCCCGCCGGTCTGCACTTCGATCCCGGCGGCCTTCGCGGCGTTCGCGCCGTCGATGATTTCGCTCGCTTCGCCGACCGAGAGCTGGCCGGGGCTGACGGCGAGCGTGACCGACAGGTAGCCGGTGCTCTGATCCTTGCTCAACGCGCCGGCGCCCTGCGGCGAGAGCGGGCTGACGACGGACGCGACGTGCGGCTCCTTGGCGACGGCCTTCGCCGCCGCTTCGACCGCTTCGGCGTTCTTCTCGTCGGTCAGCTTGCCCACTCCGGGAGACGTATGCAGGACGATCGGGCTCGACCCGTTCGCCTGGTTGGGGAACGACCTGGCGAGCGCGTCGGTCGCGCGCTGGCTGTCGGTGCCGGGCAGCGAGAGGTTGTCGTTCGTGTTTTCGCCGAGCCGGTGCGAGATCGCGACGAGCGCGATCGTCGCGACGAGCCACACCGCGAGCACGTAGAAGCGCCGCCGCACGCAGAAGCGCGCCAGGCCATAAAGAACGCCGGTCATGCGGCGACGTTCTCGAACACGGCGGCCATGCCCTGGCCGCCGCCGATGCACATCGTCTCGAGGCCGTAGCGCGCGCCGCGGCGGCGCAGCTCGCGCAGCAGCGTCGTCATGATCCGCCCGCCGGTCGCGCCGATCGGGTGCCCGAGCGAGATGCCCGAACCGTGCACGTTGACGCGCTCGAGCCCATCGGACAGGTCCCACTCGCGCAGCACGGCGAGCGCCTGCGAGGCGAACGCCTCGTTCAGCTCGATCAGGTCGAGGTCGGCGAGCGAGAGCCCGGCGCGCGTCAGCGCGCGAGCGGTTGCGGGGATCGGGCCGACGCCCATCGTCTCGGGCGCGACGCCTGCGACCGCCCACGAGACGAGCCGCGCAAACGGCGCCAGCCCAAGCTCGGCGGCCTTGTCGGGGTGCGTGACGACGCAGACCGCCGCGCCGTCGTTCTGGCCGCTGGCGTTGCCGGCGGTGACCGTCGCGTCAGGGTCGCTGCGAGCCATGATCGGCTTCAGCGCGGCGAGCCGCTCGAGCGACGTGTCGGCGCGCGGATGCTCGTCGCGGTCGATCGTGCGCTCGTCCTTGCGCGTCGAGACGGTCACGGGCACGATCTCCTCGGCGAACGTGCCGTCGTCGGTCGCGGCGACCGCGCGCCGATGCGAGCGCAGCGCGAGCTCGTCTTGGTCGGCGCGCGAGATGCCGTACTCGCGGCGGACGTTCTCGGCCGTCTCGATCATGCCGCCCGCGACGACGTGGTTGACGCCGCCGGCGGTCACGCGCGGGCGCGCGAGACGGTCGGACAGCTCGACGGCGCCGCGCTTGGCGCCCCAGCGGATGTCGGTCGCGTAGAACTCAGCCTGGCTCATGCTCTCGACGCCGCCGGCGAGGACGACGTCGGCGACGCCGGTCTGTACCTCCATGCAGCCGAGCATGATCGCCTGCAGCCCGGCGCCGCAGCGGCGGTCGATCTGCAATCCGGGCACGTCGATCCCGAGCCCCGCGTCGAGCGCGGCGACGCGACCGATCGCCGGCGCCTCGCCGTTGGCGTAGCCCTGCCCGAGGATCACGTCGTCGATCTCGCCCGCGGGCAGCGACGTGCGTCGTACGAGCTCTTCGATCACTGTCGCGGCGAGCTTCGCCGCCGGCACGTCGCGGAAGACGCCGCCAAACCCGCCGACGGGCGTCCGCAGCGGCTCGCAGATGACGGCGTCGCGCATCGGTCGAGAGCCTAGCGCGAGGTTGATGGGCGACCGCGGGACGAGACACCGAGCCCCACGGTCGCCCGCTACCCGGATGACCTGTGGCCTTCCGCGTCAACTCCTCGGCGAACGAGCGCCGCTGCTTTAGCCGCGGGCGGCCAACGGCGGCGAAGCTACGACGCGCCCCGCTTGGCGAGGTTGCGTTGCACGAGGCGCCGCGCACGCCGCGTCAGGCGCTGTTCGCGTCGCGCCAGCTGCTTGCCGCTGAGACGCGCGCGGGCCGCGCGAGCGCGGAGGCGCCGGCGAACAGGAGGGCGACGGCCGCTCCGGCGACTACCTTCTGTCGAGCACCTCGTCTCATCGAGACCATCATTGCCCGCCTCCCTAAACACGGCTCCCCGAAGCGCTAAATGGTAGGTAAAAGAAGCTTTGCCGCCAAACGGCTCGTCCCGGCGGGCAACGCGGCGGGCGTCGTCTACGGGGTGATCACGGTCGGCGCGCTGATGGCGGCCGAGAGCGGGCGGCACGAGAGCTACCTCGACGCGTTCGCCTCAGCGGTGTTCGCGACGCTGCTGTACTGGCTCGCGCACGCGTACGCGGATCTGCTCGGGCGCCGGCTCGACTCCGGCGAGCGACTGACGGCGCGCTCGCTCGCTCGCTCGCTCGTCCACGACTGGGCGATCGTGCGCGGTGCGGCGATCCCGCTGCTGGCGCTCGCGATCGCGTGGCTCGTCGGCGCGAGCCAGGAATCGGGCGTCACGGCGGCGTTGCGCACGGCGGTCGTGACGGTCGTCGTGTTCGAGCTGCTCGCGGGAGTCCGCGCGAAATCGACGCCGAGCGAACTGCTGTTGAAGGGCGCCGTCGGCGTGACGATGGGGATCGCGATCCTCGCGGTCAAGGGCGTCCTGCGCTGAGCGCACGTCGCGCGCGGACCAGGACCACGGTCCTCGATACCGGTTGACTTCAAGAGACGAATTGTCTGTGCCGACGTGCTAGCGTCGCGCCGGTTCTATGTAGACAATGAATCACTGACATGAAACGATCCTGATTAGCTGATTCGAGAATCAGGCTCTAGTTGGCAGGGCGATTCGAGGGGACCGAATGACAAGGACGGAGAGCGAGATGCCCGGCGGGCGCGCGACGGGCGCTAGGCCGACGCCGCTGTACCAGCGGCTGCCACACGGGCCGCACCGACTCGGCGCGGAGGAGGTCGTGCGCAACCAGCGCAACCGGATGCACGGAGCGATGATCGAGGCGGTCGCGGCGAACGGCTACGAGCGCACCAGCGTCAAGCAGGTGGTCGGGCTGGCGGGCGTCTCGCGACGCTCGTTCTACGAGCAGTTCGCGAACAAGCAGGAGTGCTTCCTGGCGACGTTCGACGTGATCGCGGCACGCGGCGCCGGTCGCGTGAGCGCGGCATACCGCGCGGCGGACGGCGACGTCCCGACGCGCCTGCACGCGGCGTTCGGCGAGCTGACGCATGCGATCAGCTCGAACCGCAAGAGCGCGAACCTCGTGATCCTCGAGGCGCCGAAGGTCGGCGCGCCGGCGCTGCTGCGACTGCGCCGCGCGTCGTCGACGTTCGAGCAGATGCTGGCGAGCTGCTTCGAGCACACGTCCGAGTCAGGGCCGCTGCCGGGGCCGGTGATCCGCGGCATCGCCGGCGGCTTGCATGAGGCGATGTCGGGCTGCGTGCGCGAGGGCTCGGCCGAGACGGCGCCGCGGCTCGCGGAGGAGATGCTCCACTGGACGCTGCTGTTCCAGACGCCGGCGGCGAAGCGGCTCGCCGAGCGGCTCGCCGAGCGCGCGCGAAACGCGCTCGCGCAGGGGCGCAAGGCGCCGAGGGTCGACGCGCTCTCGACGCGCTCGCTGCGCGGCGAGACGCGCGAGCGCCTGCTCGAGCAGGCGCTGCGCCTGGCGGTCGTCGAGGGCTATCGCGAGCTCAGCGCGCCGCTGATCGCCGACGCGGCCGACGTGCCGGTCGACGCGTTCTTCGAGCTGTTCGCCGGCAAGGAAGAGTGCTTCCTGGCGGCGCTCGACATGCTCGGCGAGCAGCTGATCGAGCTCGCGTCCGACCCGGAGCTCGGCTCGGCGCAATGGCCGTACGCGGTGCGCCGCACGATCCGCGAGCTGCTGCGCTTCCTGGCCGACCGGCCGATCTACGCGCAGACGATCGCCGAGGGAGCGTTCGCGGCGGGAGGAGACGCGATCGAGCGCAACCTCGCGCTCGCGCACCGCATCGCAACGCTGCTGACCGAAGGCGCGCCGGAGCAGGCGCACAGCGCGCTCGCGGTGCAGGGCGCCGCCGGAGCGCTGTCGCACACGGTGCGCTGCCACGTCGCGAGCGGACAGATCCAGCTGCTGTCGGTCCTGTCGGACTACCTGACGTACATCGTGCTGACGCCGTTCATCGGCTCCGAGCAGGCGGCCGAGCTGGTGATCGAGGACGAGCCCGACTAGCGCTAGCGGGATCTTCTGCGCTGCTGCAAGCGTTCGGCTAGGTACGTGAGCACGATGCCGAACAGCACGGAGATCACGATCACGACGATCAGCGGCGCCTTGCCGGAGCCGAACACGTAGCTGACCTTGACTTCGCTGAGGTTGAAGACGGCGAACAGCGTGATCAGGATCGCGAGCACGACGATCGCGCTCGTGCGCGCGACCTCGCGCCGGCTGCGCTTGTCGAGCTTCGGCGCACCGGAGGGCGTGCCGGAGGGCGTGCCGGGTGTCTGAGCCGATGCGGACATGCAGGCTGATGCTACCCGCTCGGCGCGCGTCGCAGACTGCGCGCGGATGCTCGTCGTTCGCTGCGTGACAATTGTATATACACCGTACATACAATTGTGTTCGGGTCGGCTCGTTTGGCCCATCACCCGCCGCCGCGCGCCGCGGAGCGCGCCGCGCCGCTACCCGCTCGCGCGCAGCTCGTCGGCGACCCACGTGCAGGCGATCGAGAGGTCCTCGACGCCGAGCGCGGCGGCGACGTTGAGCGCCATGCCGTGACGGAAGAAGTCGTCGAGCCGCTCGGGCTCGGCGCCGGAGAGCTCGCGCGCGAGCTCGGCGAGCTCGGCGTAGCGGCGGCGCACGCTTGCGCGCACGACGTCGTCGTCGCAGGCGGCGTAGGACTGGTGCTGGAGCATCAGGTAGTCGCGATCTGAGACGAGCAGGTCGGCGTAGGCGTGGCCCATCGCGTCGAGCGCGTCGTCGCAGTCGGCCGACGCGCGCCCGGCGGCGTAGTCGGCGGCGGCGGCGCGGAACGTTTCGGCGACGCGCTCGAAGCCGCGCTCGAGGGCGGCGAGGAACAGGTCGCGCTTGCTCGCGAACAGGCTGAAGACGTACGGCTGGGCGACGCCGACGCGACGCGCGATCCGCTCGACGGGCGTTCCGTGCAGGCCGCCGTGCGCGAACTCGTGGACGGCGGCGGCGATCAGCTCTTCGCGCCGCTCGGCGGCAGGCACGCGCCTGCGCGCGGGCTTGGTCGGGAGGCTCACGTGCTCCTTCCTACCACGAGCGGCTCGCGCGCGCCAGCGCTCGCGCCGCGCGCCGCCCCCTCGCGCTCCCGTCCCCCGGTCGGAGCGCCGCTCGCGTCGGGCGCATCGGCCGTGTCGCGCGCATCGGCGCGCGCGCCGTCGACCTCCGGCGCGTCGGCGGGAGCGTGAGCGCCGAACGGGAGCGCGAGCACGACGAGCGCGCCGACGGCGAGCACGGCGACGCCGACCCAGATCGCGGGGATCAGGCCGTCGACGAACGCCTGCGGCGAGGCGTAGCCGCCGGAGCCGGTGAAGACGGTCGCGAGGACGGCGACGCCGAGCACGCCGCCGACCTCGCGGATCGCGTTGTTGGCGCCGGAGGCCTGCCCGGCCTGATCGGTGCGCACGGAGGACAGCACGGCGCTGGCGGACGGCGCGAACACGAGCGCCATGCCGGCGCCGGCCAGGAAGAACGGGACGAGCATGCGCGAGTAGGCGAGGTGCGTCGAGGTCATCGAGTTGAGCCAGGCGAGCGCGCCGGCCTGCAGCGAGAGGCCGGCGAACATGAACAGGCGGCTGCCGAAGCGCTCGGAGAAGACGCCGGCGAGCGGCGCGACGATCATCGTGCCGCCGGTCCACACGAGCAGCTTCAGGCCGGCCTGGAACGGCGTGTTTCCAAGCACGTTCTGCATGTACTGCGAGAGGAAGAAGATCGAGCCGAACATGCCGAAGTACATCGTCAGCGAGGCGACGTTGGTGACCGCGAACGAGCGTTTGGCGAAGAACGACATCGGCAGCATCGGCTCGGGCGTGCGCCGCTCGAAGTAGACGAAGGCGGCGAGCAGCGCGAGGCCGGCGAGCAGCGAGACGAGCACGGTCGCGCTGGTCCAGCCGAGCGACTGCGCGCGGACGAGCCCGAAGACGATCCCGAGCAGGCCGCTCGAGGCGAGCACGAGCCCGGTCAGGTCGAGCTTGCCGTTCGGTCCGCGGCTCTCGGACAGCGAGCGCGCGGCGAGCGGCGCGAGGACGACGCCGATCGGCACGTTGATCCAGAAGATCCAGTGCCACGAGATGCTCTGCACGACGGCGCCGCCGACGAGCGGCCCGAGCGCGACGGCGATGCCGCTGACGCCCGACCAGACGCCGATCGCGATGCCGCGCCGCTCGGCGGGGAACGCCTCGGCGAGCAGCGTCAGCGTGAGCGGCGTGACGATCGCGGCGCCCGTACCCTGGATCGCGCGCGCGGCGATCAGCAGGTCGGTGCTGCGCGCGAGCCCGGCGAGCGCGGAGGCGGCGGTGAAGACGGCGAGCCCGAGCAGGAACATGCGCTTGCGCCCGAAGCGGTCGCCGAGCGCGGCGCCGGTGAGCAGCAGCACGGCGTAGGCGAGCACGTACGCGTTGACGGTCCACTCGAGCGATTGGATCGACGCGCCGAGGTCGCGGTGGATCGTCGGCAGCGCGACGCTGACGACGAGGTTGTCGAGGACGACCATGAAGAGGGCGACCGAGACGATGCCGAGGGTCCAGCGGTTCCTGCGCGACGCGCTCATCGTCGTTCCTTTCGATTGGATGGAGCTATCTTAGCAGTCGCTAATAATAATTGTCCGCCGAAGACTGCCTCCTCTGCACGGGCACGGCTCGACGCCAGCGCCGCGCGGGCGGCGCGGACGGCGAGGTAGAGCGAGGAGGTCGCGACGAAGCGAGGAGGGTCGCGACGAGCGGCGAATACGATGAGTCGATGCGACGATTTCGGCTCAGCTCGGTCACGGCGGCGGCGCTTTGCGCGGCGGCGCTGAGCGCGTGCGGCTCGGGGACGAAGACGGTCACGGTGTCGAGCGCTCCGCCGGTCTCGCAGACGACGGCAACGACGACGCCGACGAGCGCGAAGACGACGAGCACGGCGACGGGCACGACGACGACAAGCACGACGCCGGCGAGCGGAGCGAGCGGCGGAACGACGACGCGCTCGGCGCCGGAGCCGGCGTTCACGAAACAGGAAGCGAGCGTCGAAGGCGCGAGCGGCGCGGCGGCGGTCGTGCGCGCGCACGGCTACACGCCGAACAACACGAGCGAATACCACGCCGACCAGGCGTTGCGCGTGCTCGTCGGCACGCGCACCGGCTCCTCCGACGGATACGCGCAGCAGGCGTTCTTCTTCGTCAACGGGCGCTACCTAGGGACCGACACGAAGGCGCCGAGCGCGACGGTCAAGGTTGTCTCGCAGGCCGACACAGAAGTGACGCTGTCGTATGCGCTGTACCGCAAGGGCGACCCGCTGAGCAGCCCGAGCGGTGGCGAAGCGCACGTGACGTTCCAGCTCAACAACGGCAAGCTCACGCCGCTCGGCGCGATCCCTCCGGCGAGCTCGCGCAATTAGTCGGCCGCGGTCGCGCGGCAGTTCGTCGCGGCACGTCCTATCGTGGGCGGTGACGATCAATTCAGAAAGGGGCTGACGATGAGCGCAACGATCGAGGGACCCGCGGAAGCGCTGTTGAAGGGGAAGAACTTCGCGAACGTCGCGACGCTGCGCAGCGACGGGTCGGTGCAGGTCGCGCCCGTGTGGGTCGACATCGAGGACGGGCAGCCGGTCGTCAACAGCGCCGAGGGGCGCGCGTGGCCGCGCAACCTCGAGCGCGACCCGCGCGTGACGCTGACGGTGCAGAACATGGAGAACCCATACGAATACGTCGAGATTCGCGGGAAGGTCGCCGAGCGCACGCACGATGGCGCCGACGAGCACATCGACTCGCTCGCGAAGAAGTACATGGGGCTCGACAGCTACCCGCTGCGCCGGCCGGGCGAACAGCGCGTGATCATCCGCGTCGCGCCGGAGCACGTGTACATGCAGTCGCCGCCGTCGTAAGCGGCGACGGAGCGCTCAGCCGCGGCGGCGCAGCAGGCGTCGCCAGAGCGGCTGCGCGCGCGGTTGCGTGCGCAGCCAGTCCTCGCGCAGCGGCAAGCGCCCGCGCTCGCGCGCGGCGAGCACGCATGCGCTGTGCGCGTGACGGCGCCGGCGCGTGTCGCCTTCGGGCGCGATCAGCATATGCTCGCTGAGCGCGGGCAGATGCTGAGAACAAAGCGGACATCGATACGTCGCCGGCTTGCGGTTCGCCGCACGGCGCACCGTCCACCATCGAGCTGGCGGCAGGTCGGGCATTCGTCGATTGTCGCGCCTGTCGCGGCAACGCTCGCCGCGACGGTCGCGATCGGCGTCGGCGTCGCGCTCGCGCGCGTCGAGCGCGAGCGGCGCGCGGGCGCCAAGCGGCGCAAACGCGAGCGGCGCTTCGGGCTGAACGCGGACGAGCGGCCGGGCGTCGGCCTGCGACGGATCGCGCTGGGACAGATCGACGTCGCCGTCGAGGCGCTGCGCGGCGCCGGCGGCGGCTCGCCGGAGGAGCGCGTGCACGAGGCGCGCAAGGCGCTCAAGCGGCTGCGCGCGCTGCTGCGCCTGCTCGCGGACGAGTTCGGCGAGCGCGCGTACGAACGCGAGAGCGCGGTCGTGCGCGACGCCGGCAGGCGCCTCGCGGGCGCGCGTGACGCGGAGGTCCTGCTGCGCACGCTCGACGGACTGCTCGAGCGCCAGCCGAAGCTCGGCCGGCGCCGCGGCGTGCGGCGACTGCGCGCGCACCTGCGGCGCGAGCGCGACGGCGCGGCCGAGCGCGCGCTGGCGGCCGGCGCCGCCGGCGGCGGCGTGCTTGTCGAGCTGCTCGCGCTGCGCATGCGGATCGCGGCGTGGCAGCTCGACGGCGGCGACGGTCTCGACGCGCTCGCGCCGGCGCTAGCGCGGATCTACGGCAAGGGCCGCAGGCGGATGCGGCGCGCGTCGCGGGCGGGCGGGCGCTCGCGCGGGCGCAGGCTGCACGAATGGCGCAAACGCGTCAAGGACCTGCGGTACGTCGCGGAAATGCTCGAGCGCGCGGACACGGACACGCGGACGCGCGGCAAGCGCGCGAAGAAGGCGCGACGGCGGGCGCGCGCGCAGGCGAAGCTCGTCGGCGATCTCGCGCATCGCGCGGACGACCTCGGCGAACTGCTCGGCGAGGAGCACGACCTCGCGGTGCTCGCCGAACGCGTGCGCACCGCGGCGCGTACAGGCGCGGCGGGAGCGCCCGGTCGCCGCTCGCGCAAGGCGCTGCTGAAGGCGATCGAGCGGCGGCGCAAGCGACTGCGCAAACGTGCGCTGCGCGACGGCGCAAAGCTGTACGGCCGCAAGCCGAAGCGCTTCGTGCGCCGGATGCGCCGCGCGTCGGCGCCGGCGATGCGCGACTGACGAGCGTCAGTCGATAGAGAGGATCGTCAGCTCGCGGGTGCCTTTGGGCAGCGCGACCGACGCCTTCTCGCCGCGCGCGCGGCCGAGCAGCGCGACGGCGACGGGCGATTCGGCCGACAGCCGGCCCTCGGCGGGCGCGGCGTCGTGCGAGCTGACGATCCGCCACGTCTGCTCGACGCCGTTCTGGTCGCGCACGAGCACCGAGGAGCCGAAGCCGACGACGTCGCCGGGCGCGTCGGAGGCGTCCTCGACGACGACCGCCGCGGCGATCCGCTCGCGCAGGCGAGCGATCTTCGTCTCGAGGTGCGCCTGCTCGTTCTTGGCGTCGTGGTACTCGCTGTTCTCCTTCAGATCGCCCCATTCGCGCGCCGTCTTGATCCGCTCGGCGATCTCGCGGCGGCCGTCGCCCTCGAGCTCCGCGAGCTCGGCTTCGAGCTGGGCGAGCCCGCCGGCGGTCGTCATGTTGACGGCGTCAGACACGGACGGAGCCTATCGCGCTCGCGCCGGCGCTCAGAAGTACGTGCTGGGCGGCGAGGACAGCAGCGCGTAGATCTGGACGATCGCCGCCTGGTAGAGCAGTTGCGCGGACGCCGGTGAGCCGGCGACGAACAGGTCGTCGGAGAGGCGCAGGTGTTCCCACGCGTAGTCGGCGTAAGCCTGCGCGAGCCTCGGGCCGGGCGGGTCGTGCGTGACGGAGTCGAGGTAGAGGATGTTGCGGAAGTAGACCGACGGGAAGAACGGGTTCTCTTCGCCGAGCCGCTGCGGCGTGAAGTACGCGAGCGCCGCGTTGGCGGTTTGTCGCGCCTGGAACAGATAGCCGGCGTTGCCGGTCGCCTGATAGAGCAGCGTGCCGGCGCCGATCATCGTGCCCTGGTTGTAGCTCCAGATCGTCGGGTCGATCACGCCGTGCTGGCGGATGTGGTCGGCGTACAGCTCGCTCGGCTGCAGCAGGCACGCGCGCACCCAGTTGTAAGCCATTTCGGCGAACTGCAGGTACTGCGCGGCGCCGGTGATCTTGTACAGCTGCGCCGCGAGCTCGGCCGCGGGCGCCGTCGTGACGGTGTTGCGTTCGGCGTTTTCGGCGCTGTTCGAGAACGGGATGCCGCCGGGGCAGGCGAGCGTCTGGTCGGTCGAGAAGCCGGCCATCTCGAACGCCATGATCCCCTCGGCGTAGCCGAGCGCGCCGGGGCTGCGCGTCTGTTTGTAGATCCGCGCGAGCTCGATCCCCACCCAGTCGTTGTCGTCGTAGTACTTCGCTCCGCCGGGGCCGGCCGGCGGCGCGACGGTGCCGTCGAACGCCGGCAGCGAGCTCGTGTAGATGCCTTCAGGCGCGCCCGAGTTGTTCGCGTCGAGGTACTCGCGCAGGCCGAGCAGCCGCGCGCGGACTTCGGCGGCGAGCGAGACCGGCAGATGCGGGACGTTCGACATGCTGACGGTCGCCGCGAACGCCTGCGAAAACGACCACAGATAGGAGAACGGTTCGCCGTCATACAGCCCCGAGCCGGGGATGTAGTAGTAGCGCTGCATCGCTTCGTACGCGAGCAGCCCGCGCAGCGGATTGCCTTTGAGCACAGGCTTGCGCGGCTTCTGCTTCGTCTTCGACTTCGTCTTGCTCGGCGTCGTGCTCGAGCCGGGCGGCGCGATCCCGCCGGCGCTCGTCGCGGCGCGCGCGAGCGGCCTCGCACGCGGGTGCGCGAACGGCCGCGAGGCGCCGCTCGGATAGCGCGCGGAGCTCCGCGCGGCGCGGTGCACGGCGCCCGCGACGCCGGTGGCCGCGAGCGCGTTGCTCGCGCCGAGCGAGGCGAGCGCGGCGCACGCGAGCAGCAACAGCGGCAGCAGCAGCGAGCGGCCCGGCGCCGGCCGCCGCGTGGTGGCAGCCGGACGCCGACGGGCGCGGCACGGGGGCGGATTCTGCTCGCGGCGGACGGTCATCGTTCTGGAAGCACAACAGGCGGGCCGGTCATTCGATTTGGTATACGCCGTGGCGGTGTCGGTGGACTACACGACGGTGGGACACGTGACGGTCGACGTGATGGCCGACGGCTCGCGCCGCCCCGGGGGCAGCGCGTTCTACAGCGCGCTGCAGGCCGCGCGGCTCGGCGCGCGCGCGCTGATCCTCACGCGCGGCGTGCGCGCGGAGATCGAGTCGCTGCTCGCGCCGTACGGCGACGAGCTCGAGCTGCGCGTGATCGACGCCGAGCGCACGACGACGTTGCAGACGTGGGGCGTCGGGCGGACGCGCGCGCAGCGAATGCTCGCGTGGGCCGGTGAGATCGGCGCGGACGTCCGCCTCGACACGGCGATCGCGCACCTCGCGCCGATCGCGCGCGAGACGCCGGCGCGCTGGCGTGGGCGCGCGGGCTTCGTCGGCGTGACGCCGCAGGGCCTCGTGCGCGACTGGTCGGCGCGCGACGGGCGGATCGTCGCGTGCGCGCTCGAGGAGGCGCTGCTGCCGCGGCGCTGCGACGCGATCGTGCTCAGCGAAACCGAGCGCGGGAGCTGCGCGGAGCTGCTCGACGGCGACGCCGCCCGCGCGTGGGCGCCAGTGATCGCCGTGACGGCCGCCGCGGCGCCGACCGAGCTGCGCCTGCCCGACGGCGAGCTCGCGCGCGTCGAGGTGCCGTCGGTCGAGCCGATCCGCGACGACGTCGGCGCCGGCGACGTGTTCGCGGCGGCGTTCTTCCTCGCGCTCGCCGACGGCGCGAGCGCGAGCGCCGCGGCGGCGTTCGCGAATGCCGCCGCGGCCGTGCGAATCGCCGGCGACGGGCCGGCGGCGATCGGCGATCGCGCCGCGATCGAAGCGCGCGTCGCGGCCGTCGCGTAGCGCCGTCACGCGCGCCGTGGCGTGCGGTGGGCGCCGTCGGCTCGGCGCGGCTGGCGACGACGCGGCGCGTCAGCCCACGTGGCTGAGCGCGCCGTCGATCAGCGTCGCGAGCTCGTCGTCAGACAGCTCGAGGCCGCAGCCGCACGCGCGCGCGGCGAGCCGCAGCGCGCCGCAGACGGGCGCCGCGTCGACGACCGACACGCGCGCGCTCGGCGCCGCCGCGTGGATCTTCGCGACGAGCGGCTCGACGAATACGGCGCCGGCCTTGTACGAGCTGCCGATCAGGCCGACCGGGAACGGCTCGTCGTCGGCGCTGAGGTCGGTTTGGCCGATCGCAGTCACGATCTGACGGCCGAGCTCGTCGGCGCCGCGCCGGTACAGCTCGCAGGCGACGGCGTCGCCCGCGTCGGCGAGCTTGCCGGTCTCGATCGCGAACCTCGCGATCTCGCCCTTCGTCAGCGGCTTGGAGTAGACGAGCGGCGCGATCTGCTCGACGCGGTCGACGCCGAAGAACTCGACTGCGGCGTCGCTCAGCGCCGTCTCGGCACCCGATCCGTCGCGGTCGGCGAGCGCGGCGTGGATCGAGGCGATGCCGAGCCAGTAGCCGCTGCCCTCGTCGCCCAGCATGTGGCCCCAGCCGCCGACGCGCCACGCGCGCGCGTCACGGCCGACGGCGAGCACGTTCGAGCCAGTGCCGGAGATCGCGCCGACGCCGGCGCATGCGCCGGTCGCGGTCGCCCATGCGCCGACGACGTCGTTGACGACGATCCAGTCGTCGTTGCGCGCGGCGCGCACGTGGCGCACGATCGCGTCGGTGTCGGTGCCGGCGACCGCCAGCACGGCGGCCGCGAGTTGCTCGTCGCCGACCTCGGCGCGCTCCAGCGCACGTCCGGCGGACGCGAGCAGCGCCCGCACGGCCGCCTCGGCGCCGACCGCATCCTGGTTGCTCGGGCCGGCTTGGTCGAGGTGCACGACGCGCTCGTCGAGATCGAGCACGGCGGCGAGCGTCTTCGTCGCGCCGCCGTCGATCGCCATCACGTAGCGACCCGGCGGCAGCGAGCCGGGATGCGCGAGCGCGGGCGGCAATGTGACGAGCGGGTCGCGGTTCATCGGCGGATCGTGGCAGGTTCGCGGCGGCGGTTAGGATCGCGTCGATGCAGTCGAGCGCGATGTTCGCGCGCGCGCCAGCGCGCCGGGGCATGTACGAGTCGTTCTACGTCCGCGCCGTCTCGCCGTCGCAGCCGCTCGGCGTGTGGATTCGGCACACGGCGCAGAAGCCGCCCGGCGGCCGCGCGCACGGCTCGCTGTGGTGCACCGTGTTCGACGCCGCGCGCGGGCGACCGTTCCAACAGAAGCTGACGAGCGACGCGCTGAGCGTGCCGCCGGGTGGCTGGATCACGCTCGGCGACGAGCGCGCGGAGGGCGGCTCGCTCACCCCGCACGGCTCGCGCGGCGCATGCGGCGCGGCGAGCTGGTCGCTGCGCTTCGACGCGCGCGCGGACGAGCTGCGCCACCTGCCGCGCGCGTGGCTGTACCGCGCGCCGCTGCCGCGAACGAAGCTGACGAGCCCAGCGCCCGACGCGGACTTCGACGGCTCGCTGACGCTCGCCGGCGAGCGCGAGCTCGACCTGTCCGGTTGGCGCGGGATGGTCGGCCACAACTGGGGCTCGGAGCACGCCGAGCGCTGGATCTGGCTGCACGGAATCGGCTTCGCCGAGGACGCCGACGCTTGGCTCGACGTCGCGCTCGGGCGCGTCCTCGTGGGCGGTCGGCTGACGCCGTGGATCGCCAACGGCGCGATCTCGCTCGAGGACCGGCGCCTGCGCATCGGCGGCATCGGCGCGCGCGGGCTGCACGTCGAGGAGCGCGTCGACGGCTGCGAGCTGACGCTTCCGGGCGAGCGCGGGCTGATCGTGCAGGCGCGCGTCGCCGCGCCGGCGGCCACGGCGGCCGGCTGGCGCTACGGCGATCCGCGCGGCGGCGCCGGGCACGACGTCGTCAACTGCTCGATCGCGCGGCTCGAGCTCGCCGTCACGCCGCCGGGCGGGTACGCCGAGCGGACGTTGACGAGCGCGCATGGCGGCGCGTACGAGCTGGGGATGCGCGAGCGCGACCACGGCGTCCCGATCGCGCCGTTCGACGACGGCTGAGCGAGGACGACCAACGCGGATGGCGGCGCGGCCATACGTCGGCTCGAAGGAGCGCCGTCCTGGCAGGCGGCGAACGGCGCCGCATGGCCGCTACATGGACGAGGGGCCAGGGCGGGCGTCCAAGCCGGCCCCGGCCCCTCGCCGGTCAGTACGCGTTCGGGCCTAGAGGAATTCCAGGTTTCCGCCGCCGAGGAACTGCGGGAAAGAGCCGACGTACGTCCCGCCGCCGCCTTCAGAGCCTTCTTCTTTGCCCCACGTTTCGCACGGTTCGCCTTCGAGCTGGTATTTGATTCCTTTGAATTCGTTCGAGATGACGATGTAGTGCTGGAGGCCGTCGGGGAACGCTTTCGTCACCAGGTGCGGCTGCGTCGCGTTCGCGTACGTCGCCGCCGAGTACGGTTCCGCCGGATTTTTCACGGCCTTCAGCGGGATCGTCTGCGCGATCCACGACAGGTGGCATTCGGATTTTCCGAATTCTTCGGTTTTACCCGTGTTGATTTTGATTTCGGCCGATCCGCCGGCGATCACGGCCTTGCCTTCGACTTCGATCAGTTCCGAGCCCGTTTCGACGAACCCGTTCGCGTGATATTCGATCGCGAGCGGCGTCATGAATTTCGTCGCGAGGAAGATTTGATGGCTGCCGACTTTCGCCGTCGTCAGGCATTTCGAGTATTTGATCGCCGTCGCGTACGTGCTCGACGGCCCGCCCGCCACCAGGCCTGTGGTGCTGGCTTTCAGGCATTTGATTTTGAACGCGCCGAATTTGAACAGTTGTTCGGATTCGGCCGCGCCGTGCGTTTTGCCTGCTTTGCCAGCAGTGAATTCGTGCGCCAGCGCCGGCGTCGCGGCGAGCGCGAACGCGCATGCCCCGACGGCAAGCGCAGCCGTCACTTTGAGCTGTCTCATGTCTCCAGTGTCTCCCTTGTCGCCTCACATCGCTGAAGGCCGACAGCCCCCCAGCTCCAGATCCTCGCCCAGTGGGCCTGATGACGACCCCTCCGATCCCGAGGGCGTGGCCGGGAAGCCTACCATGAAAATATGCTGTCAAGCGTGGTTTTTGCCAGCAGCGAGCGCGTCCGCCGGCCGACCGCGCGCCGGCTCCGATCAGGCGCCCGCGGCGCCGCTGTACCCGAGCAGCACGAGGTTCTCGAGCCCACGATCGACCGCCGTTTCGGCCGCCGCGATCCGACTCTGCGCCGCCGCGTAAGCCGGCGCGCTGCGTCCGGCGGCGGCCGCCGCGAGCGCCGTGTAGCCGGCCTGCGCGCGCGCGAGCGCGTCCGACAGCGCCGTCTGCGCCCGCTGCGCGGCGGAGCTCGGTTCGAGTTGCGCCAACGTCGCGTGAGCCGCGGCGTAGCCGGCGGCGAGCCTTCGCGCGAGCCGTTCGGCGCTCGTCGCGCTCGTCTGCGGATGCAGCTCGCGCGTGAGCCTCACGCGCAGTCGGTCGAGCGTCGTGATCGCCGCGCTGATCGCGCCCGCGTAAGCGGGGTCGGGCGTGAGCGCGATGTTCTGCGGCTGCCCGGCGATCGTGACCGACGCGACCGTCTGCTCGCACGCGCGCATGTATGTGGCGCCGGCCGACCGCGCGTAGCACGCCAGCATGGTCGACCGCCCGGCCGGGTTCGGCACGACGAACGCGGTCAGCGCGCCGTCGAAGCCGCGCACGCTCAGCCCCGCGTAGCGATACGCCTGCAGTTCGACGAGATCGACGATCGTCGTCTGCGGCTGGCGGCGCACGTGTTCCAGGAACGACGCCGGCAGCGGGCCCGACTCGCTCGACGACAGCGACCCCACGACCAAGCCGGCGACGTTCGCCGCGCCGCCCGGCGCGAGCAGCTGCT
>DATHND010000133.1:0-6706 GCA_035486335.1 Solirubrobacteraceae bacterium | reverse complement strand
TCGGCGCGATCGGCGACGTCGAGCAAGACGCCTCCGTGGAGTCCCTTGGGCTGGAGGGCCAACCCGGGGTGGACAGAGTCGTGCCGATCCTCCAGCCCTACAAGCTCGCCTCCGCCCAGTTCCGCCACGGCGAGCGCACGGTGCTCGACATCGAAGGACGCAAGGTCGGCGGCGAGCACTTCGCGCTGATCGCGGGGCCGTGCACTGTGGAATCGCGCGAGCAGCTGCTGGAGGCGGCGCGCGCGGTGCGCGACGGCGGCGCCACGCTGCTGCGCGGCGGCGCCTACAAGCCGCGTACCTCTCCCTACGCGTTCCAGGGGCTGGGCCAGGAGGGCCTGCGCCTGCTCGCCGAGGCCAAGGCCGAGACCGGGCTGCCGATCGTCACCGAGCTGATGGACATCTCAGACCTCGACGCTGTGCTCGAGGTCGCCGACGTGATTCAGATCGGTGCGCGCAACATGCAGAACTACCCGCTGCTCGCCGAGATCGGTCGCTCTGGGCGCCCGGCGCTGCTCAAGCGCGGGCTCTCGGCGACGCTTGACGAGCTGCTGATGGCCGCCGAGTACATCCTCAAGGAAGGCAACCCCAACGTGATGCTCTGCGAGCGTGGCATCCGCACGTTCGAGACCGCCTACCGCTTCACGCTCGATCTGATGGCTGTGCCCGTGCTCAAGGAGCTCTCGCATCTGCCGGTGATCGTCGACCCGAGCCACGCGGCAGGGCGGCGCGAGCTCGTGATGCCGCTGTCGCTCGCGGCCGCCGCCGTCGGCGCCGACGGGATCATCGTCGAGGTGCACCCGAAGCCCGAGGAGGCGATCTGCGACGGACCGCAGGCGCTGCGCGCGGAGGACTTCGCCGAGTACGCGTCGGCCGTCGAGCAGGCGGCGCGGCTCGCGGGCAGGGCGCTCAGCGCCGTCTGATGAGCGCTTCGGGGGCGGCTCTTTGAACGTCGCGGTGCTGGGGGTCGGGCTGATCGGCGGCTCGATCGGCCTGGCCGTCCGGCGGCGGACGGGCGCGGAGGTCCGCGGCTACGACGCCGACGCGCGCGTGCTCGCGCGCGCGCTCGAGCTCGGCGCGATCGACCGCGCGGCGAGCGGCGTCGCCGAGGCGGTCGGCGACGCCGACGTCGTGTTCGTCGCGACGCCGGTCGGCGCGCTCGCCGAGACCGCGCGCGCCGCGCTGGCGGCGGCGCGCGCCGACTGCGTCGTCAGCGACGTCGGCTCGACCAAGCGCGCGCTGTCGGAGGCGAGCGCCGACGAGCGCTTCGTCGGCGGGCATCCGCTGGCCGGCGCCGAGACGGCCGGCGTCGAACACGCGCGCGAGGACCTGTTCGAGGGGGCCACCTGGTACCTGACGCCGGCCGCCGGCACGGCGGGCGTCCTCTACGAGCGCCTGCACCGCCTGCTGAGCACGATCGGCGCGCGGCCGACGGCGATCGACGCCGAGACGCACGACCGCCTGCTGGCGGTCGTCTCGCACCTGCCGCACGTGCTCGCGAACGTGCTCGTCGCGCAGGCGGCGAGCACGTTCGGCGGCGCGGCGCACGGGCGCGTGACCGCTGTCGGACCGAGCTTTCGCGACGCGACGCGCGTCGCCGGGGCGAACAGCGCGATCTGGATCGACATCTACATGTCGAACCGCGACGCGCTGCTCGCGGCGATCGACGAGCACGCCGCGCGGGTCGAGCGGGTGCGCGCTGTGCTCGCCGCCGGCGACGCGGCCGCGCTCGGCGCCTGGAACGACGCGGCGCGCCTCGATCGCGAGCGGCTGCCTGGCGCCGAGCTGACTGGCGGAGCGGCCGCCGAGCTGCGCGTCGCCGTGCCCAACCGACCGGGCGTGATCGCCCAGATCGCCCTTGCGCTCGGCGGCGCGGGCGTCAACATCCGCGACCTGGCGCTCGCCCCATCGCAGGACAACCGCCAAGGCGTCGTCTCGCTGTGGCTCGACGACGGCGGCGAGGCCGCCCGTGCGAGCGAGCTGATCGGCGAGCTCGGGTTCCCGGTGGCGCGGGCATGATCGCGGTGCGCCCTCGCTCGGCGCCGGCGGGACGCTCGACGCCGGCCGCGGGCGCGATGATGCAGGAATGAAGATGCGCTTCGAGCCCGCCGGCGGGCTGAGCGGCGAGCTGCGCGCGCCGCCGGACAAGTCGATCTCGCACCGCGCGGCGCTGCTCGGCGCGATGGCCTCCGAGCCGGTGCGGATCGAGCGCTACCTGCACGCCGCCGACACCGACTCGACGCTCGCCGCCGTGCGCTCGCTCGGCGCGCTCGTCGAGCTGCGCGACGAGGACACGGTGATCGTGCGCGGGACCGGCCTGCGCGAGGCGCGTCAGCCGGAGCGGCCGATCGACGTCGGCAACGCCGGGACGCTGCTGCGTCTGCTGCCCGGCTGGCTCGCGGCGCAGGAAGGCTCGCTGTTCACGCTCGACGGCGACGCGTCGATCCGTCGGCGCCCGGTCGACCGGATCGCCGAGCCGCTGCGGCTGATGGGCGCCGAGCTGAGCGCGCGCGAGGAGCGCTTTCCGCCGCTGACGGTGCGCGGCGCGCATCTGCGCGCGATCAGCTACGAGCTGGCCGTCGCCAGCGCGCAGGTCAAGTCGTGCGTGCTGCTCGCCGCGCTCGCGGCCGACGGCGCGACGACGGTCGGCGAGCCGACGCGCAGCCGCGACCACACCGAGCGGATGCTGCTCGGCGCGGGCGTCGCCATCCATCGCAACGGCCGCCGCGTGACCGTCGTCAACGCCGACGAGCTGCTGCTCGACGGCGTGCGCGTGCCGGGCGACCCGAGCTCGGCGGCGTTCCTCGTGACGGCGGGCGTGCTCGTGCCGGGCTCGCGCCTCTTGATCGGCGACGTCGGCGTGAACTGGACGCGCACGGGCTTCCTGCGGATCGTGCGGCGGATGCACGGGATCGTGCTCGGCGACCTCGAGGAGGAGACCGGCGAGCTCTCGCCGCTCGAGCCGATCAGCGACCTCGACGTAGCGCACGGGCAGCTCGAGGGCACCGTCGTGGAGGCCGACGAGGTGCCGCTCGCGATCGACGAGCTGCCGCTCGTCGCGCTGCTCGGCTGCTTCGCCGAGGGCGAGACGCTCGTGCGCGGCGCGCAGGAGCTGCGCTTGAAGGAGTCCGATCGGATCGCCGCCGTCGTCGAGGGCCTGCGCGGCCTGGGCGCCGAGATCGAGGCGACCGAGGATGGCTTCGCCGTGCGGGGGACCGGCGGTCTGCGCGGCGGCGTGATCGACGCGCGCGGCGACCATCGCACGGCGATGCTCGGCGCGATCGCCGGCCTCGCCTCGCAGGAGGGTGTCGAGGTGCGTGGGATGGAGGCCGCGGCGGTTTCCTACCCCGGCTTCGTCGCGGACGTGGCGGCGCTTTGCTCGTAGCGATCGACGGCCCGGCGGGCGCGGGCAAGTCGACGGTTGCGCGCGAGCTCGCGCGCGAGCTGGGCTTCACCTACTTGAATAGCGGCGCGATGTATCGCTGCGTCGCGCTGCTCGCGCTGAGTGCGCCGGCGCGCGAGCCGGCCGAGCTCGCGCGCGCCGCGCGGATCGAGCTGCGCGGCGAGCGCACGCTGCTGAACGGTCGCGACGTCAGCGAGGAGATCCGCACGGCGACCGTCTCGCAAGCCGCCTCTCGCGTCGCCGGCGACCCGGGCGTGCGCGCGGCGCTTGTCGCCAAGCAGCGGGCGCTGCTCGCCGTCGGTGACTGGGTCGCCGAGGGCCGCGACATCGGCACGGTCGTCGCGCCGGACGCCGAGCTGAAGGTCTTCCTCACGGCGAGCGCGCAGGAGCGCGCGCGACGGCGCGCCGTCGAGCTCGGCGGCGCGCCGGTCGACGTGCTCGCCGAGCTGGCGCAGCGCGACGAGCGCGACATCGAGCGCGAGCACAGCCCGCTGCGGGCCGCCGACGGCGCCGTGACGATCGATACGACGGGGCTCGACGTCGGACGCGTCGTCGCGCGGCTCGCGACGCTGGCGCGCGAGACGCCTCCGGTGGGCCGCCGGTCGTGAGCGGACGCTCGCGCGCCGGCATTGGCGCGCCGGGCGCAACGGCTGGGCGCCGCCGCCGGGTCATACTGGCTGCATGAAGGTCGCCATCGTCGGCTATCCGAACGTGGGGAAGTCCTCGCTGATCAACCGCCTCACCGGCTCGCGCGAGGCGGTCGTGCACGAGCGCCCGGGGGTCACGCGCGACCGCAAGGAGCTCGACTGTGAGTGGAACGGGCGCCGCTTCACGCTGATCGACACGGGCGGCGTCGACTTCGAGGACGAAGACCCGCTCGCGGGGTCGATCCGCGACCAGGCGCGCGCGGGGCTCGCCGACGCGCAGGTCGCCGTGCTCGTCGTCGACGCGCGCGCCGGCCTGCGGCCGGGCGACGAGGAGATGGCTGACCTGCTGCGCCGCGCGCCGGTGCCGACGATCGTCGCGGCGAACAAGTGCGACACGGGCGTCGAGGTGCCGCTGGCCGCCGAGTTCCATCGCCTCGGCCTCGGCGAGCCGCTCGCCGTCTCCGCGGCCCAGGGGGTCGGCTCGGGCGATCTGCTCGACCGGATCGTCGAACTGCTGCCCGAGGGCGAGCCCGAGCAGGAAGAGGACACCGTCCGCCTGGCGGTGATCGGCAGGCCGAACGTCGGCAAGTCCTCACTCGTCAATCGCTTCCTCGGCGAGGACCGCGTGATCGTCTCCGAGCTCGCCGGCACGACGCGCGACGCGATCGATATGCCGCTGCTCGTCGGCGATCGACGGCTGACGCTGATCGACACGGCCGGGATGCGCCGCCAGTCGAAGGTCGCCGACTCGGTCGAGTACTACACGGCGCTGCGCTCGCAGCGCGCGGCGGAGCGCGCCGACGTCGCGCTGGTCGTGTGCGACGCGACGGACGGCGTCACCGCGCAGGACCTGCGCGTCGCCGAGCTGGCGATGAACGCTGGCTGTGCGACGGCGATCGTGCTGAACAAGTGGGACGTCCACGAAGGCGACGAGGACGACCTCCTGCATGAGCGCGCGCGCGTGGCGGAAAAGCTCCGCCTGCGCCCGCGCGTGCTGACCGCGAGCGCGAAGACCGGGCGCCACGTCGCGCGCCTGTTGACCGAGGCGATCGCGCTCGGCGACCGGATGGCGACGAGGATCCCGACGCCCGAGCTGAACCGCTTCCTCTCCGAGGTCGTGCAGGCGCGCCAGCCGCCGGTCGGCACGCGTCGCGGGGCCAGCGGGCACCGCCTGAAGCTGATCTACATGACGCAGATCGAGCAGCGCCCGCCACGCTTCGCGATTCAGGTCAACTCGCGCACGCGCGTGACGCGCGACTACGCGTACTTCGTCGAGAACCGCCTGCGCGCGCGATACGGGATGGACGGCGTTCCGCTGGTGATCGACTTCGTCGAGCGCGGGCAGCGCGGTCGTGCCGCGCGCGAGCAGCGCACCGGCGCGGGCTCACGCTGATCGCGGGCGTTCGCCTAGACTGTCCCGCCTCGCGTCCGGCCCGCGCCGGGCCTTGCCCCTGACGAACGACCCTGGAGCGAACCGCTGCGGCCATGACTGAGCTTTCAGACAACGAATTCCTGTTCACCTCCGAGTCCGTCACCGAGGGCCACCCGGACAAGATCGCCGACCAGATCTCCGACGGCGTGCTCGACGCGGTGCTGCGCGACGACCCCTACGGGCGCGTTGCCTGCGAGACGCTCGTCAACACGGGCCTCGTCGTCGTCTCCGGTGAGATCTCGACCGACACGTACGTCGACATCCAGGAGATCGCGCGCGAGACGGTTCGCCGGATCGGCTACGACGACGCCGGGTACGGCTTCGACTGCGACACGTGCGCCGTGATCAGCGCGATCGACAAGCAGTCGCCGGACATCGCCCAGGGCGTCGACACCGCCTATGAGAGTCGCCACGACCCGGCCGACGAGGACGAGCTCGACGTCGCCGGCGCGGGCGACCAGGGGATGATGTTCGGCTACGCCTCGAACGAGACCGACGAGCTGATGCCGCTGCCGATCGCGCTCGCGCACAAGCTCGCCAAGCGCCTCTCGGAGGTTCGCAAGGGCGACGTCGTCCCCTACCTGCGCCCCGACGGCAAGACGCAGGTGACGGTCCGCTACGCGGACGGCAGGCCGGTCGAGATCGAAAAGATCCTGATCTCGACGCAGCATGCCGAGGGGCTCGACAGCGAGAGCCTGATCAAGCCCGACCTGCTCGAGCACGTGCTCCGTCCGGTGCTGCCGGCGGAGCTGTACGACGAGAGGAAGCTCGCGCGGAACTTCCTCGTCAACCCGACCGGGAAATTCGTGATCGGCGGCCCGATGGGCGACTCCGGCCTGACCGGCCGCAAGATCATCGTCGACAGCTACGGCGGCATGGGCCGCCACGGCGGCGGCGCCTTCTCCGGCAAGGACCCGTCGAAGGTCGACCGCTCGGCCTGCTACTACGCGCGCTACATCGCGAAGAACGTGGTGGCCTCGGGCCTCGCCCGGCGCTGCGAGGTGCAGATCGCGTACGCCATCGGCGTGGCGCAGCCGGTCGGCGTGCACGTCAACACCTTCGGGACGGGCAAGGTCGACGAGATGGTGCTCGAGAAGTACATCCAGACCGAGTTCGACATGCGGCCGAAGGCCATCATCGACCAGCTCGACCTGCTCAAGCCGGTCTACAAGAAGACCGCCGCGTACGGCCACTTCGGGCGCGACGAGTTCACCTGGGAGAAGACCA
>DATHND010000132.1:0-11163 GCA_035486335.1 Solirubrobacteraceae bacterium | reverse complement strand
TCGCGCAGCGCATCGAGCGCGGCGACCTGCACGCCAAGGAACTGCTCGTCAACTCCAACCTGCGTCTCGTCGCCTCCAACGCGCGGCGCTACCAAAACCAGGGCCTGCCGCTCGCGGACCTCGTCCAAGAGGGCATGCTCGGCCTGATCAGGGCGAGTGAGAAGTTCGACTGGCGCAAGGGCTTCCGTTTCTCGACGTACGCGACGCTGTGGATCCGTCAGGCGATTCAGCGCGGTCTGGAGAACTCCGGCCGCACGATCCGCCTGCCCGTCCACGTCGCGCAACGCTCCCGCAAGGTCGGACGCGTCGAGCGCGAGCTGTCGGTCAGGCTCGGCCGCGAGCCGACGCTCGAAGAGCTCGCGCAGGAGTCCGGGCTGCCGATCGAGCAGGTCGAAGAGGTGCGCCACCAGCGCGCCGCGCTCGTCTCGCTCGACCAGCAGATCGGCGAAGACGGCGACACCGCGCTCGGGGACCTGCTCCCCTCCGACGCCGAGGCGCCCGAGGAGACCGCATGGGACAACGAGCGCGAGCGGATCGTGCACCGCGCGATCTCGCAGCTGCCCGAAACCGAGCGGACCGTCTTGACGCTGCGCTTCGGCACCGGCCGCGAGGAGCCGCAGACGCTGACGGCGATCGGCAAAAGGCTCGGCTTCTCGGCCGAGCGGGCCTCGCAGCTCGAGCAGCGCGCGCTGAAGAAGCTCGCCGAGTCGCCCGAGCTGGCGGCGCTGCGCGAGGCTGCATAAGCGCTCCGCTCAGCCGGAGCTCGCGGCAAGCGCGGCAAGAGTTCAGAAAGGCCCCGCCGCTAGCTAGGCGGGGCCTTTCTCTTTGCGCGCGGTGATAGCAGCGGTACATACCGCGTATATACATCTGCTATCGCGCCGCGAGAACCGTCACTCAGTCCGTGGCCTGCTGGGTGGTGGGCGATCCGGTGACGCGGGGGGACGCTCCGCTAGGGTGGGCACCGACCGTCTGGAGGTGGAGGGTGGCAACAGCGCAGCAGAAGTCCAAGTGGGAGCGGATCGTCGAGCTGACGATCTCGCTCGGCGAACGCGTCCTCGCGCCGATCGAGCGGTTCATCGGCAAGCGCTCGCTCGTCGGCGACGCGACGTTCTTCCCGCTCGAGCGCTTCCCGTGGGTCGAGCACGTCGAACGAAACTGGCACGTGATCCGCGAGGAGGCCGAGCGGCTGCTCGAGGACCGCGACGAGCTCGCGAACTTCCAAGACATCTCGAAGGACCAGATCGAGATCACCGACGACGATCGCTGGAAGACGTTCTTCCTCTACGGCTACGGCTTCGAAGCGAAGCTCGGCGTCGAGATGTGCCCGAAGACGGCCGCGCTGATGCGCGAGATCCCAGGGATGACGACGGCGATGTTCTCGATCCTCTCGCCGCGCAAGCACATCCTTGACCACCGCGGCCCATACAAGGGCGTGCTGCGCTACCACCTCGGCCTGATCGTGCCGAAGGACGCAGAGTCGTGCCGGATCCGCGTCGGCGAGGACTTCCGTCACTGGGAAGAAGGCAAGAGCATGGTCTTCGACGACACGTTCAACCACGAGGTCTGGAACGACACCGACGACACCCGCATCGTGCTGTTCGTCGACGTCCTGCGGCCGCTGCCCGAGCCGTTCTCCACGATCAACCGCCTGATCGTCAAGGCGATCGGGTACTCGCCGTTCGTGCTCGACGCGAAACGCAATCAGGAGGCTTGGGAAAGACGCTATCGCGATCGCCGCTCGGCGAGCGCCGGCTCGGCGAGCGCCTCGCAGGCCGCGGCTTAGCGATCCCGAGGGGCCGCTCTACGCCGCTTCGCGCTCCGCGCCGCTCCCCCCTTGACACGGGAGCAATGACCGTTGCTTCACACCGCCGGCTCTGGTCGACGGTAGCTTGTCGCTGCCAAGGTCGGCCAATCCATCTCCATCGGGAAAGGAGCGGGACTATGACTCGCATCAGGACGACAGGCGCCTGCCTGATCGCCACCTTCGCAATCAGCGCGGCCGTTGCAACATCCGCCTCGGCGGCGCTGCCTGAATTCAACGCCCCATTTCCAAAACCGTTCTCGTCGACGAGCAAAACGAGCATTCTCGAAACGGTCGGCAAAACGAAAGTGAAATGCACCGCCGATACGAACACGGGCGAAGTCACCGGCCCGAGCGGCGGCATCCTGACGATTCGCCTCACGGGCTGCGAAAGCAAGAAATTCTCGTGCGCCAGCCCGGGCGCGGCGCCAGGCGAAATCGTGACGCATCCGCTGATCGCGATGCTCGGCTACGTCAGCCGCGTGCCGAAGGAAGTCGGGCTCGACCTGTCAAACCCGGCCGGCGCGCTGCTCGCGGAATTCCAGTGCGGCAACCTACTGGCGACGATCAAGGGCTCGGCGATCGGCCTGATCACGCCGATCAACAAACTGCTGGTTCCGCCGAAGCACTTCGCGCTCAAGTTCGTCCAGAAAAGCGGCATCCAGAAAATCCTCAACTTCGCCGGTGGATCACCCGACTTTCTCGAAACGTCGCTCAACGGTGGCCCGTTCGAGCAGACCGGGCTGGCATCGACCGACCTGATCAGCTTCGGCGTTCCCGCTGAAATCAAAGCCTAGCGGCGGACGCGCGGGGCACAACGCTGCGTGAGGCGCACGGGGGCGCCTCACGCAGCGTGCTCGGACGCGGCGAACGGGTTCTCGACCCGCACGCCGGCGTAGTCCTGGCCGGCGTTCATGTCCTCCGAGAGGACGACGTCACAGCCGAGCGAGCGCGCCGCCTCGATGATCGCGGCTTCCCAGTAGGAGATGCCGAAGCGCCGCTTCGTCGACGCTGCGGCGAACATCACGGCGAGTGTCGTCTCCTGCACGGTGAAGCGCGTGAAGGACTCGACGAGCGCGACAGCCTGCTCGTCCGTCAGGCGGTCATCGCGGCTCCCACGTGTCGCCTGCACGTAGAACTCTTGCAGCACCTGCACCGACAGGCCGAGGTCGCGCTGCGAGAGCAGCTCGTTGGCGCACGCCGACTTCGCGGTCTCCGCCGGGTCACGAGAGATCGCGTAAAGGAGGACGTTCGTGTCAACAAACCGCACGTGAGTGCAGCTCGTCGCGGGACAAACGGTCGCCGGCGCTGAACTGGTCGATCGCCTCTTGCACGGAGCGCTGTCGTGCCTCCAGGCGCACGAACTCCGCGTCCCGCTGCGAGAGCGAGCGGAGGTACTCGGCGACGAGGCCACTGACGGAGTCGCCGCGTTCCGCAGCACGAACGCGAGCAGCGCGGTAGACGTCGTCGGGAACTGAGACCGTGATGTTTGCCACTGTGCTACACAGTATCACGGATTCACAGCACCATCGACCAAGCGTGGCCGACCGTCGCTGACGAGCTCAAACCCCGGAAACGTCCAGCCCCGTCCCCTGCAGCCAGGTGTTCGCCTGCGCATTGAGTACGGTGAACTCCCCCGTCAAGATCAGCGCGCCCAACGCGATCATCACAGCGCCGCCGATCCCGATGATCACGGGGAAGTGCCGCTTGACCACCCCGAGCGCGTCGGTCATCTTCTCGAACGCCAAGGCGATCAGCAGGAACGGGATCGCGAGGCCGGCGGAGTAGAACGCGAGCAGCAGCGCGCCGTGCGCGGCCGAACTGGAGATCGCCGCCTGCGTGAGGATCGCGCCGAGCGTGATGCTCGTGCATGGGGTCCACGCGATCGCGAACGCGGCGCCGGCGACGAGCGGGCCGCCGCGGCCGGCGAAGCGCAGCAGCGACTCGGAGTGCCATTGGAAGTTGAGCACGCGCACGAACGGGCTCGCGAGGAAGGTCAGGCCGAGCAGGATGATCACGACGCCGCCGATCCGCTCGAGCAGCAGCTTGTGTTCGTTGAGCGAGGAGCCGATCACGGTCGCTGAGAGGCCGAGCAGGATGAAGATCAGCGAGAAGCTCGCGATGAACAGCAGGCTCGGCACGAGCACGCGTCGCGCGCCGACGCCCGCCTTGAGATCGTTCGGCGTGACGCCGATCACGGTCGAGAGGTAGCCGGGCACGAGCGGCAGCACGCACGGCGAGAGGAACGACACGAAGCCGGCGGCGAGCGCGAGCGGGATGCCGACGCCGGTGGCGGTGTCGGAGCTAGCGGCGAGAATCAAGGCTGGATGCGTCATCGAGGCGGGGTGCGCCGGTGGCGGCGTCCTCAGAAGTGTGCTCTGAAGGATTGCGCATCGCGCCGCCGCCATCGATCCGTACGTCGTCGCGATCACCCGCGCGCAGGGCCGCGACCTCGCGCTCCAGGCGCTCGACGCGCGCGCGCAGCTCGTCGAGCTCGGTCAGCGGCGATCCGAGCGCGAGCGCCGCGTCGTCGGCGCCCGCCGCGGGTGTCGCATCGCGCGCAGCGCTCGGACCGGTCGCCGCGCCGGAGGAGTCCGGCCCGCCGCCCCCCTCCTCCTCGCCCTCGTCCAGCAGCTGCGCGTAGCGCTCCTCCTTCTGCCCCGGCCGGCGCTCCAGGCGGACCGCCAGCTCGCGCTCGATCAAGCTCGCGAGCGCGTCGTGCACCGCGGCGAGGTCGGCGAAGGAGTGCATTCGCTCGCAGCGCTGCTTCAGCTCGCCGGGCGTCTGCGCGCCGCGCAGCATCAGCACGGTCATCAGCGCCTGCTCGCCGTCGTCGAGCGGCAGCGCTTCGGCGAGCAGATGCCGGTACTTCGCCGTGCGGCTGCCGCTCGCGAGGCGCACGATCCGTCGGCGCTCGAGCCGATGCAGCGCTTCGCGGATCGTCGGCTCGTCGTACTCGACGACGGGGTCACGATTGGTCGACTGATTGCAGGCGAGGCGCAGCGCGTTCAGCGACAGCGGGTACTGGTCGGGCGTCGTGCGCTGCTTTTCCAGCAGGCAGCCGAGCACGCGCAGCTCCGAGTCGGACAGGTTCACGCCCAGAACCCTACGCGGCTACAGTCAACGCGTGAGCAGCCAGCCCTTTTCCCAGGGCCGCCCGAGGGATGGAGGTCATTCGCCGCGTCCGCAGCTGCGGCCCGAGGAGATTCCCGCGACGCCCGTCTCGCTGCGGCGCATCGGGCGTCTGTTCGACCCCTACCGGATGCGCCTCGGCGCGCTGCTGGCGCTGATCTTCCTGTCGGCGGGACTCGGTGTCGTCAGCCCGTTCCTGCTGCGCGAAATCATCAACACGGCGTATCCGCGTCACGACACGACGCTGCTAGCCGAGCTCGTCGGCGGGATGATCGCGCTGTCGATCCTGACGAGCGTGATCGGCGTCGCGCAGACGTGGATCTCGAACCAGGTCGGCCAGCGCGTGATGCACGATCTGCGCGCCGCGGTGTACGCGCACCTGCAGCGGATGTCGCTGGCGTTCTTCACGCGGACGCGCACGGGCGAGGTGCAGTCGCGGATCGCGAACGACATCGGCGGGATCGACAGCGTCGTGACGTCGACGGCGACGTCGATCGTGCAGAACGTGACGACGGTCGTCGCGACGGTCGTCGCGATGTTCCTGCTCGACTGGCGCCTGGCGGCGTTCTCGCTCGTGCTGCTGCCGTTCTTCGTGTGGCTGACGCGCCGCGTCGGCGAGGAGCGTCGGCGGATCCAGTCGGTGCGCCAGAGCCGGCTCGCGGATATCTCGACGCTCGTCGAGGAGTCGCTGTCGGTCTCGGGCATCCTGCTCGGCAAGACGATGGGCCGCTCGCCGGAGCTCGTGCGGCGCTTCGGCGGCGAGTCGAGTGAGCTCGCCGACCTCGAGGTGCGCGCGCGGATGGCCGGACGTTGGCGGATGGCGTCGGTGCAGATGAGCTTCGCGATCATGCCGGCGCTCGTGTACCTGTTCGCGGGCGAGGACATCGCGGCGGGCGGCCATGCGATCTCGATCGGCACGGTCGTCGCGTTCACGACGCTGCAGACGCGCCTCTTGTTCCCGATCCAGTCGCTGCTGTCGGTCGGCCTCGAAGTGCAGACGTCGCTGGCGCTGTTCGGGCGGATCTTCGAGTACCTCGACCTGCCGGTCGACATCGTCGAGCGCCCGAACGCGAGCGCGCTGCAGGACGTGCGCGGCGACGTGCGCCTGTCCGACGTGTGGTTCCGCTACGCGCCGGGCGCGCCGTGGACGCTCGCGGAGATCGACGCGGAGATCCCGGCCGGCACGCGCACGGCGCTCGTCGGCGAGACGGGCTCGGGGAAGACGACGCTCGCGTACCTCGTCGCGCGCCTGTACGAGCCACAGCGCGGCGTCGTCAGCATCGACGGCGTCGACATCCGCGACGTCACGCTCGCCTCGCTCGCGGCGACGGTCGGGCTCGTCTCGCAGGACACGTACTTGTTCCACGCGTCGATCCGCGAGAACCTGCGCTTCGCGTGCCCGGACGCGAGTGACGAGCAGATCGAAGACGCCGCGCGCGCGGCGCAGATCCACGAGCTGATCGCGTCGCTGCCGGACGGCTACGACACGCCGGTCGGCGAGCGCGGATATCGCTTCTCGGGCGGCGAGAAGCAGCGGATCGCGATCGCGCGCACGGTGCTGCGCAACCCGCCGGTGCTGATCCTCGACGAGGCGACCTCGGCGCTCGACACAGAGACCGAGCGCGCCGTCCAGCACGCGCTCGACGAGCTTGCGCGCGGGCGCACGACGATCGCGATCGCGCACCGCCTCTCGACGATCCGCGACGCCGACCAGATCCTCGTGCTCGACGGCGGGCGGATCGTCGAGCGCGGCACACACGAGGAGCTGCTCGCGCACGGCGAGCGCTATGCGGCGCTGCTGCGCGGCGCCGAGGTCGCCACGAGCGAACTGGCGTGAGCGCCGGCGCTAGGCGGTCGCGTCGATGTTCAGTCGTATGTAGTCGATGACGACTGGCTGCTCCAGCTCGGCCAGGACGTCGTCGATGAATGGATCGCGCAGCTCGGGCGGAAGCTCCTGCACGTGTGGCCCGAGGACGATCGTCTGCAGGAACTCGCGCGCATGCTCGGGCTGCTTCGGCGCCGGTTGCAGCCAGCAGCGCGCCTCGGCGAAGTCGGCGGCGAGCAGCCGTCGCTCGGTCTCGGCCGGCCCCGCGTAGTTCCAAGGTGGGCGGAAGTCGGCGAAATGGACAGCGTACGGTTCGCGCGCGAGGACGTCGGCGGCGTGCGCGCGCAGCACGCTGATGTTGCCTTCACCGCCGCACTGCGCGACGAGCCGCCCGCCGGGGCGTAGCGCCGCGCGCAGCCGCGCGAACAGCCGTTCGTGGTCTGCGATCCAGTGGAACGTCGCGGTCGAGAGGATCGCGTCGAGCGGCTCCGGCAGGTCGAGCTCGAGCAGGTCGATCAAACGTATGTCGGCGCCCGGCAGGCGCTCGCGCGCGGCGTCGACCATCGACTGCGACGCGTCGGCGGCGATCACGTGGCCGCCGGGCAGCCGCTCGATCAGCGCCTGCGTGATCCGCCCCGAGCCGCAGCCGGCGTCGAGCACGGTCTCATCTCCGCGCAGGCTCAGGCGCTCGAGCACGGCGAGGCCGAGCGCCTCCATCGGGCCGGAGATCCGGTCGTAGCTCTGCCCGTCCCACGTGCGCGCTTGCGGCATCGGCTCCCTATCGCATCCCCGCACATGCGCGCTGCGCGAGCTCGGCGATCGCGTGCGAGAGCCGCCCGCCCTGCCAGGCGATCGGCGAGCCGCCTGGTTCCTCGACGAGCAGCCGCGCGCCGGGGATGTGCTCGGCGTAGCGCTCGGCGATCTCCAGCGGATGCCCGGGGTCGGCGTCGTCGCGGCTGCCGACGACGGTCGTCGGCGCGACGATCGCAGCGAGCTCGTCGAGGCTCTGAAACGGGGCCGAGCGCGGCGTCGTTTCGAGCGCGTCGGCGAGCGCGAGCGGGTGCTCGTGCGCGGATAGGCGCTGGCGGACGACGCGCTGCACCGTCGCGCGCCACTTCTCGGGCACGGCGTCGAAGTCGTACGCGGCGACGAAGCCCTCGACGCCGCGCTCGCGCAAGCCGCGCGCGAGCGCGTCCCAATGCGCGAGCTCGCTAGCGTCGCGCGGGCGCAGCGGGTCGACGCCGGGCGTGATCAAGACGAGCCCGGCGACCAGCTCGGGCCGCCGTAGGGCCAGGCGCAGCGCCGTGTGCGCGCCCATCGACGCGCCGGCGAGCACAGCGCGCGGGAGCGCAAGCGCGTCGAGCACCGCCTCGAGGTCGTCGGCCAGCACGTCGTAGCCGTACGCCGAGGGCTCGGGCGCCGGCGAGGAGCGGCCGTGCCCGCGCGCGTCGTAGGCGACGACGAGATGCCCCGCGCGCTCGAGCGCGCTCGAGCCCATCACGACGTAGCGGCGCATCGCGGTCAGGCCGTGCAGCAGGACGATCGGGGTTCCCTCCCCCGCGCGCTCGCCGAAGAGCGTCACGCCGCCGCGCGCGACCTCGAACGGCCCGTCGCCCACCGGCGCGGGGCCGCCGCCGAGCTGGGCCGCCCGGCTCTCGCGCTCCTCGATGGGCGCGCCCGCGCGCCGCTCAGGCGGGGACGGCGGCATGTTCGCGCACGAGCTCGGCCGAGCGCTCGGGACGCTCCCAGAAGAACAGGTGCCCGACGCCGTCGAAGATCTCCAGGCGCGCGCCGGGGATCCGCGAGGCGATCAGGCGACCGTTCTGCACGGGCAGCAGTTCGTCCTCGGTGCCGTGGATCACGAGCGTCGGCAGCCCGGCCAGCTCGGGCAGGCGCTCCTGGGTGTCGTGCGTCGCGCAGGCTTGGAGCTGCTGCATGATCACGTCCACCGCGACCGCGCGGCGGTTGCCGATCTCGCGGAAGCTCGCGTAGACCTCCTCGTCGGTGGCCATCGCCGCCGAGACGTTGATCTCCCAGCCCGCGCGCAACGCGCGCTCGCGGTCGCCCGAGGCCATCGCCGCGGCGAGCTTGCTCATCACCGCTTCGGAGGCGAGCGCGCTGCCGGGCCCGCCGCAGTAGGTGCAGCCGAGCGTCAGCGTGCGGATCGCCTGCCGATGGTTGAGCGCGAGCTCCTGCGCGACCATGCCGCCCATCGAGATGCCCATCACGTGCGCCGAGTCGAGCTCGAGCGCATCCATCAGCGCCGCCGCGTCGTCGGCCATCTGGCGGATCGTGACCTTCCCGTCGAGGCGACTGCTCGCGCCGACGCCGCGGTGGTCGTAGGCGATCACGTCGAAGTCGCCTCGCAGCAGCTCGAGGAACGGCTCGCCCCAGTGCAGCGCGGTGCCGCTCATGCCCATGATCAGCAGCAGCGGCGGCCCGGAGCCCGAGCGTTCGTAGTCGAGCTGGATCTCGCCAGCGTCGATCAGCGTCATCGCGTCGATCGTACCCGCATCGCCGCGCCCCGTGCTCGCCCCGCCCTCGCGCTCTGACGCGCCGCTGCGACGCGCCTACACAGGCAGCGCCATCTGGCTGGCGTCGCGATGCGCCGCGGCGCGCGCCTCCCGGCCGGCGTCGGCCTCGCGCTCGTGCGCGCGGTGCGTGAGCCCGGCGACGCGCACGCCGAGCAGGCGCACGGGGCGAGCCGGCGCGTACTCGCGCAGCAGCGCGAGCGCGAGCGCGAAGACCGTCTCGTAGTCGTCTGTCGGCTCGGCGATCGTGCGCGCTCGCGTGACGGTCGTCCAGTCGTCGAGGCGCACCTTGATGCCGATCGTGCGGCCGCTGCGCGTGTTGCGCGCGAGGCTGTCGCACAGCGAGCGCGACATCGCCGCGAGCGATTCGGTCAGTTGCGAGAAGTCGCTCACGTCGTAGTCGTAAGTGCGCTCGCGCGACTCGGAGACGACCTTGCGCGCGGCGCCGACGACGCCGTCGTGCTCGAAGCGCGCACGGCGCTGCAAATCGCGCCCGTGGTTCGGCCCGAAGCGCTCGACAAGTACCTGCTCGGGTGCGGTGGCGAGCGCGCCGAGCGTGCTCAGGCCGAGCTGCGACAGGCGCGCGACGGTCTTCGGCCCGATCCCGGGGATCAGCCCGGGCGGCGAGCCGGCGAAGCGCACGCACGCCTCTTCGCGGCTGAGCACGACGAACCCGGCGGGCTTCTCGGCGTCGGAGGCGACCTTCGCGACGAGCTTGTTCGGTCCGATCCCGACCGAGCAGGTCAGCTGCGTCTCGCGCCTGATCTGCGCGACGAGCCGGCGCATCGCGGCGTGCGGCGAGTGCAGGCCGGCGAGGTCGAGGTAGGCCTCGTCGAGCCCGACGACTTCGACGCGCTCGACGTGCGCGCGCACGAGGTCCATGACGGTGCGCGAGACAGCTCGGTAGGTCGGAAAGTCGGGTGGCAAGAAGATCGCGTCGGGGCACAGGCGCCGGGCGCGCGTGGCGGGCATCGCCGAGCCGACGCCGTACTTGCGCGCCTCGTAGCTCGCGGTCGTGACGACGGCGCGCGGTCCCGAACCGGCGACGACGACGGGCTTGCCGCGCAGCTCGGGACGGCGCGTGAGCTCGATCGAGACGTAGAACGCGTCGGCGTCGAGGTGCGCGACACACGGGCGATCGGTTGACGCGGACATGCACGATCAAATCTAGTTCGGCGTCCGGCGATACGCTTACGGGCGCGATGGACCTGACGTTCTCAGAGCAGGAGACGGCGTTCCGCGACGAGCTGCGCGAGTGGCTGTCGGCGAACAAGCCGGGGGACGCGCCGAGCGAGGGCGGCGAGGACGCGCAGTACGCGTGGCGGCGCGAATGGCAGCACAGGCTGTACGACGCGGGGTGGGCGGCGCCGGCGTGGCCGACTGAGTACGGCGGGCGCGGCGCATCGCTGACCGAGTCGGCGATCTACTTCGAAGAGCTCGGCAGCGCGCGCGTGCCGCTGCCGGCGAACGTGCTCGGCCTGTTGCTCGGCGGCCCGACGCTGATGGTGTGGGGCTCGGACGAGCAGAAGGAGCGCTACCTGTCTCCGATCCTGTCGGCGGAGGAGATATGGTGCCAAGGCTTTTCCGAGCCCGACGCCGGCTCGGATCTCGCCGCTCTGAAAACCCGCGCGGTCAAGGACGGCGACGAATGGGTGATCAACGGCCAGAAGGTGTGGACCAGCGGTGCCCAGTACTCGAAGTGGTGCATGCTCGTCGCCCGCACCGACTCCGAGGTGCCGAAGCACAAGGGCTTGACCTACTTCCTGATGGACATGGAGCAGGACGCCGTGCAGGTGCGCCCGCTGCGCCAGATCACCGGTGAGGCGGAGTTCAACGAGCTTTTCATCGAAGACGCCAGAATCCCGGACGCCAAC
>DATHND010000131.1:0-2197 GCA_035486335.1 Solirubrobacteraceae bacterium | reverse complement strand
CACGCGGTTCATCGGCGTGCCGCTGATCCTGCGCACGGACTCCGGCCAGGTCCCGATCGAAGGGCTGCTGAGCCCCGGTCCGGCGACGATCCCCGACCACGGGCCGGTGAGCTATCGCGGGACGGACTATCAGGCGTACTCGTTCCGGGCCGCGGCGTACCCGAGCGGACGACTGCGCGTGTCGCTGCTGGCGCCGGTGACGCACTCGCTGCAGACGCGTACGTGCGAGCGGATCAGGACCGACGAGTTCGCGGTCGTCGCGCAGCGGCTGTCGCGGCGCTTCGCGCTGTCGCCGTCGTCGTACCCGCCGTACATCAGGCTGTTGAACTCGCTGACGCACGCGCTCGTGTACGTGCGCGCCGGCTCGCGCACGCTCGCCGGCAGCACGCGCTCGACGCCGCCGAAGCTGCCGACGTCAGGCGCGCTTCGCTGGCACGGCGTGCGCTACGAAGTCGCGTCGTTCCAGGCGCCGAGCTCGACCGGGTCGGTGCACGTGTACGTGCTCGTCGCGCACTGACGCTCGACGTTTGTCTCCATCTCGTGTCTGACTGTTAGACGAATGCCGTCTACGGGTATCGGCGTTCGGGATATGCACGAGCTGTCGATCGCCCAGGCCATCATCGACGTCGCAACGCGCTACGCGTACGGGCGGCGTGTCGTCAAGATCGAGGTTCGCGTCGGCGAGCAGCGGGCGGTCGAGCGCGAGTCGCTCGACTTCGCGTTCACGCTGCTGACGCCCGGCACGGCGCTCGACGGGTCAGAGCTCGAGGTCGCGAGCGCGCCGGGCGAGGAGCTGTTCGTCGAGGCGCTCGAGCTCGAGGAGGAACCGCAGCGCGATGCGCGCGTGAGCCGCTCGTCGGCCAGCTAGTCCTTCGGCAGCGGCTTGTACAGCCGCGCGACGGCCCCGACGGCGGGCTTGGCGACGCCGCCGTACGTGAACAGGCCCTTCTGGTTGATCCCTTCGATCAGCTTCAGCGAGGGCAGCCTGTAGATGATCGAGCCACCGTAGAAACGCGGCACGAGCGGGTAGTCGCGCAGGTCCCAGATCAACATCCCGCTGAGCTTCGGGTCGGCCGAGTAGACGGCGATGTGACGCGCGAGCAGGCTCGCCTGGAAGCTGTAGCCGCCAGGCGCGCCCGGCGGGTTGAGCGTGTTCGATTCGGCGCCGAACTCGCTGACGATCAGCACCTTGCCGGCGAACGTTCGCTCCTGCGCGCGCAGGCGTTCGCGCATCAGCGCTTCCTGCTGGGCGGCGGAGTCGCGCGGCGAGTCGTACCAGCCGGTGTAATCGGTCTCGGCGACGGCGTCGACGCCGCGATACAGCTCGCCGACGTGAAGCGGCGGATGATCGCCCCACACGTCGACGCCGACCATCCGCGTTGGGTCGTGTTCGTGCAGCCAGCGCGTAAGCGTCTGCACGTAGCTCACCTCGGCGCCGTCGCGGCCGTTTCCGGCGACCTCGTCGACGAGGTTCCAGGTGACGATCGACGGATGCAGGCGCGCGGCGAGCGCGGCGGTGCGCGCCTGTTGCTCGGCTTCGCGCAGCAGCGTCGGCGTCGACGAGTACCACTCGCTCGCGCCTTCGACCGGCCCGATTCCCTGCCAGACGACGATGCCGGCGGCGTCGAGGCGTTCGAGCAGGGCGGGGTCGAGCGCGTGCTGCGAGCGCACGGCGTTTGCGCCGATCGCCTGCAGCTCGCCGACGAGCGTGCTCTGATCGGAGGAGCTGAGCGCGTCGCCGTGGCCCTGCGCGTCCTCCTGGATCGAAGCGCCGTGCAGCTTCAGGTGGCGGCCGTTGACGAACAGCTGGCCTCCGTGCCACGTCAGCTGGCGCAGGCCAACGCGCGCGGTGTAGGAGCTCTCGCCGGCGACGGACAGCGTCAGCGTGTAGAGGTGGGGCGCGCTCGGCGACCACAGCGCGGGATTGGCGACGGTCGCGCTCGTCGCGAACGTGGCGCTCTGGCCGGCGGCGAGCGTCTGCGCGGGGAACTGCACCGGGATCGTCTGCGCGCCGTCGGACAGCGTCGCCTGCGGCGCGATCGCGCGTTCGGCGCCGTCGCTACGCACGCTCACGGTGAGCCGCACGAGCGCCCGCGCGGCTTCGGGGCTGTCGGGCGAGAGCGTCGTCTGCAGGCTCGGTTCGAGCAGCTCGCTCTGGCCGATCGCGCGCATCGTGACGGGGCCGTCGAGACCGCCC
>DATHND010000130.1:0-7140 GCA_035486335.1 Solirubrobacteraceae bacterium | reverse complement strand
CGCGGTCAACCCCGACTCGATGCTGTTCGCCGTCTCGGCCGCGGTCTTCTACTTCCTCGCGCGCGCGTTCCGGCGCGGGCTCACGCAGGGGCTGGCGATCACGATCGGCGCGTTGATCGCGGTCGGCCTGCTGACGAAGCTGAACTTCATCGGCCTGACGCCAGGCATCGTGCTCGGGTTGAGCGTGCTGAGCGTACGCGCCGCGCGGGTGCTCGGGCGACGGGCGGCCCTGCGCTCGCTCGCCCTCGCGCTCGCGATCGCCGCCAGCCCCGCGTGCGTCTACCTGTTCGTCAACCTGCTCTCCAACCGCCCGGCGCTCGGGATCGTCTCGACGACGCTGCACGGGCAGGGACGCTCGGTGCTCAGCGCGATCAGCTACATCTGGCAGTTCTACATGCCGCGCCTGCCGGGCATGACCAACTACTTCCCCGGCCTTTCGACCACGCGCCAGCTGTGGTTCGACAAATCCGTCGGCTTCTACGGCTGGCTCGACACCACCTTCCCCACGTGGGTCTGCAACGTCGCGCTGCTCCCGGCCGGGCTGCTCGCGATCCTCGCGATCCGCGGGCTGCTCGCCGGTCGCGAGGCCGTGCGCAGCCGCCTCGTCGAGGCGGCGGTCTACGGTGTGATGGGCCTCGGGCTGGCCGTGCTGATCGCGGCGAGCGCATACTTCAACAAAGGCGAAAGCCTCGGCTTCATCGAGCCACGCTACCTGCTGCCGCTGCTGCCGCTCGCCGGCGCGCTGATCGCGCTGGCGGCGCGTGGCGCCGGGCGGCGCTGGGGACCGGCGGTCGGCGCGCTGATCGTCGTGCTGTTCCTCGCGCACGACATCTTCAGCCAACTGCTCGTCGTCGGGCGCTTCTACGGTTAGCGCTCGACCCGCGCGAGCGCTCGCAGCAGCAGTCGCCGGTAGCGCTCGGCGCAGCGGTTCGCCCAACGCGGCGTGCCGCCGTCGATCAGGTCCGTCTCGATGCCCGCCGAGAAGAGCTCCAGCACGCGGTAGTCGGAGACGATGCGGCCGGCTTGAACCGCCCGTCGCCAGCGGATCAGCTGCGGCGTCTGCGCGATCAGCGACGCCCACGCGCGCGCCTTCTCGGCCAGCCAGCCCTCGGAGATTGCGCGCCTGGCGACGACGAGCTCGGTGATCAGCAGCAGCGGAGCGAGCAGCGCGAGCGTGCGCGCGCGCAAGTTGCTCAGTAGCGCCCATGCCCGATTTCGCTCAAGATAGAACCACTTATGAGCCCCCTTGCCGAACTCGTAGTCGTGCACCACGACGGCCTCCGGGCAGAAGCGCACGCGCATGCCGCGCAGCCGCAGGCGCCACGCGAGATCGGTGTCGTCGACGTACATGAAGAAGGCCGGACAGAGCCCGTCGACCGCCAGGAACGCGTCGCGCCGAACGAGCAGCGCGGCGCCCGACACCGCCGCGGTGTCGCGCGCCGCTCCGTGCTCGCGCGGGCGGCCATAGCGGCCCGACCAGGAGACGCCGGCGAGGTTGACCGGGTTGTCGCCCGCGTTGACGCGCCCGTCGGGGAGCAGGACCTGCGCTCCGACGATCGCCACGTCGGGCTCCGGCGCGGCGTCGAGCAGCCGCCGCAGGCAGTCGTGCTCGGCGACGGCGTCGGGATTGAGGAAGAACAGCCAGTCGCCGCCGGCCGCTCGCGCCGCGAGGTTGGCCGCGCGCGTGTAGCCGAGGTTGGCGCCGGGGCGCAGGACGCGCACGTTCGGCGAGATCGCTCGTTCGCTCAGCTCGCGTGCGGCCGCGCCCGACGGATCGTTGTCGACGACGAGCAGCTCGACGGGCGCGAGCGACTGATCGAGCAGGCTGCGCAGCGCCCGCTTGGTGGCGTCGACGTCGGCGAAGGACACGACGATCGCTGTGATCGCGGCGCTCATGGCGATCTCCAAGTATGCGGGCTCGCCGGATGAGCGACGAGCCCTTATACCTGGCGGTCGTTCCCGCCTACAACGAGTCGGCGACGATCGCCGCCGTGATCGAGGCGCTCCGCGAGCACGCGCCCGAGTTCGACACGCTCGTGATCGACGACGGATCGTGCGACGACACCGATCTGCACGCGCTGCGCGCCGGCGCGAAGGTGCTGAGGCTGCCGTTCAACGTCGGGATCGGCGGCGCCGTGCAGACAGGCTTCGTCTACGCGTGCGAGCACGGATACGACTTCCTCGCGCAGGTCGACGGCGACGGTCAACACGACTCTGCCGAACTCGAGCGGCTCGTCGCGACGATGCAGCGCGACGGTGTGGACGTCGTCTGCGGCTCGCGCTTCCTGACCGACGACTACCGCTATCCCGCGCCGATCAGCCGTCGCGCCGGCATCCACGTATTCGCGTTCCTGCTCTCGCGGATCGTCGGCACGCGCGTGAGCGATCCGACCTCTGGCTTTCGCCTCTACAACCGCCGCGCGATCGAGCTGTTCGCGCGCGAGTACCCGCACGATTACCCGGAGGTCGAGGCCGTGCTGATCCTTCACCATCACCGCTTGCGCATGCGCGAGATCCCCGTGCGGATGTACAAGCGCGGCGGCGGCGTCTCGTCGATCAGCACCGGCAAGTCGGCCTATTACATGGTGAAGGTGCTGCTTGCGCTGTTCATCGGGCTCGGGCGCAGTCGCCCGGCGGTGAGCCGCACCGTCGAGGGTGTCGCCGTGAGCACGCAACCCGGTCTCTAGCGCGCGATGCAGGCGCGCACTCAACTGGTCGCGATCCTCGGCGCGGCGGCGCTGCTGCTGATCGTGCTCGAGATGGTGCGACGCCGTCGTCTGATGGAGCGCTACGCGCTGCTGTGGCTGCTGTCGGCCGCCGTGCTGCTCGCGCTGGGAATCTGGCGTGGCGCGCTCGCGAAGATCAGCCACGCGATCGGCGTCATCTACCCGCCCAACGCGCTCTTCTTCATCGGGATCGGCTTCATCCTCATGCTGCTGCTGCACTTCTCCGCCGCCGTCTCGCGCCTCAGCGACCAGAGCGAGATCCTCGCCCAGCGCCAGGCGCTGCTCGAGGACCGCTTGCGGCGCCAGGAACGGCTGGCCGCGGAGTCTCACTCGCTTGGCGGCGACGAGCTCGAGTCAGCGGACATCGCAGCCGAGCTGCCCGACCTCGTCTCCGAGCCGTCGGGCCTCAGCCTCGGGCGCCACAGCGCCGATTGAAGCGCCAGCTCGACGCGCGCCGGAAGCGGCCGCCGGCCCCACCACCAGCGGTAGGCCAAGCGCCCGAGGCCGCCGAGGTCTGACTCCGCCCGCAACCGCCGGCGCTGCTCGCGGCGATACAGCGTCGCGTGCTTGCGGCGCAGCTGCCGGTAGATCGCGCGGTAGTCCGCGCGGGCGCCGATGTTTCGGCTCGACCCGTGGCGGCGATGCAGCAGCGTCACCGCCTCGACGCGCGTCCCGCGCCAGCCGCACGCGAGCGCGTGCAACCAGAACTCCCAGTCCTCGTAGCCGGCGAGCGCCGGGTCGAAGCCGCCGACGTCCTCGAGCAGTCCCCGGCGGATCAGCGCCGTCAGCCCGATGTTGTGGCGGTAGAGCAGGCGGTAGGGGTCGTAGGGAGGAAGTCGCACGACGCCCTCCCACGCACCGAAGAAGCGCATGATCCCGTAGCTGAAGCCGAGCGTCGGCTGTGACCGCAGCGGAGCTCGCAGTCGCCGCAGCGCGTCGGCGGCGAGTCGATCGTCGGCGTCGAGGATCAGCGCGTATGGGGTTTGCAGGCGGCGCAGGCCGGCGTTGCGCGCTTCGGCCGGCCCCGCGTTCGACTGGCGCACGAGCGTCACCTGCGGCGGCAGTCGATCCAGCGCCGCGAGCGTCCGCGCGTCGGTCGAGCCGTCGTCGACGACGATCACCCGCGGCGCGCCGCCCTCCTGCGCGAGCGCGCTCTCGACGCTCTCGGGCAGATACGCGCCGTAGTCGAAGCACGTGACGATCACGGTCACGTCGTCGTTCATCCGCGCTCCAGCCCGTAAGCAGTCAACGTGAAGCGCGTGACGTCCTCGTCGGAGCGCGCCGTGCGCCGGGCCCGGACGACCGGCGCCGCGAGGCGGACCCCGTAGGACGGAGCGATCCACCCGCTCTCGACTTCGAGGCTCGCTCCTTCGGCCGCGATCTCGAGCGCGCCGCCGGCGAACGTCGCGAGAGCACCCGTCCCCGTCGCTCGCGCCTTGCCCGGCGCGAGCGGAAAGCTCCACACGAGCTCTTCACCCGATCCGCCGAACACGGTGTCGGTGATGCGCACGACGCCCGCCCCCGCGTCGAAGCTCAGCTCGCGCCGATGTCTGACCGACCGCGCGAGTGCGTGAAAGCCGGTGTGCTCGCCCTCGAACAGCACGTGCGGGCCGTCGGTCTCGAAGCGCACGCATCGCGCGCGCGTCTCTTCGGGCAACGCGAACAGGTAGTCCGATCGCAGGCGGTTCTGCTCGGCGCCGCCGATCGCAAGCGTGCAGTGGGCGGCGGTCGAGCGGAATGCGTTTCGCGCGCGCGCGTCCGCCGTGTAGAGGTAGGAGCCGGGGTCGACGAGCAGCGGCTGTCCGCCGCGCGCGAGCTCGAACGACAGCTGGTCGTTGTGCGCGTGGGCGCCGACGCCGCCGAGCCCGACGTCGCCGCAGCGCACGATGCACCACAGCTCGCCGTAGCGCATCACATACCAGCCCCCATCCGCGTAGGCCGCGTGGCCGACGCCGCCACGCCACGGCCGCCCGGCCTGCGCGTGCAGGTGGCGGTGATCGCGCTGCTCGGCTCCGTATGAGCCCAGCGGCAGGAAGCGGCCGTCGTCGGCGTCGCCGATCTGCGGCGCCAGGCCGTCCGGTCGGGTGTAGTCCGCCACGAAGCCGAGCATCCGATCCAGGCGAGCGTCGAAATCCTCGGAGAGCGACCCGGGGCGGAGCGCGTCGGCGGCCTGCGCGCCGCACACGAACAGCTCCGCGACGAGGCGGTGGTAGGAGATCGAGGCCTCGTGATCGCAGCCGTCGGCGCGCACCTGGTGGGACATCTCGCGCTCGAGCTCGCCCGTCGCCCACGTGACCCACGAGCGGCCCTCCTCGCTCGCGGAGAACGGCGCCGCGGCGACGAGCAGACCGACCACGTCCGACAAGTAGTGGTTGCCGCGCACCTCGTCCCACTCGAGGTGCGCGCGGATGAAGCGACAGTGCAGCAGCAGGCTCGCGAGTGCCGGCTCAAGCCACGCCGCGCGGCGCGCGTCCGGCGTCGCCATGCAGAGCGCCGCCGTCCAGTTGGCGGCGCGGATCGCCACGTCCATCGTGCACGCCCAGTTCACGCCGTGCTCGATCGGGTTCGCGGCGATGAACGAGGCGAGCTGAGCGCCGAGCTCGTCGAGGAAGCGATCCTCGCCGCTCACGCGGTAGGCGGCCGACAGCAGTGGCAGGTGCTGGCAGCGCGAGAGCTCCCACGGGAGCTTGACGTCCGACCCGTCGCCAAGCACGATCGCCAGACGCGAGATGTGCGCCTGCGGCCAGCGCCGGCCCGACTTGAAGTCTCGTTGCCAGTCGATCGTCGGTCCCAGATCGGACGGTCCGGAGCCGAGCAGGTCGAAGCGGTGGGCGACGATCCGCTCGGCTTGCGCGAGCAGGCGCGCGCGAGCGTCGCCGTCGAGCTGCTCGAGTTCCGACTCCCATTTTGCGACCGTCGGTAGCGCCGGAAGCGCGCGCTCACGTAGCGCCTGCGCCGGGTCGGCGCCGCCGAGCGCGCGCGAGAGCGCCGCCGCGTCCACGCGTGGCGGCCGCAGCCACAGCTGCACGCGCCGCAGCGGCCCACGCGCGCGCTCCCGCGCCAACCGCGCGAGGGCGGTCGTCCCCGCGCGCGGGCCGAGCTCCCGCCATCTGGCAAGACCGCGGCGCAGCGCGCTCATGCGCGCGGCCGGGCCATGCCCGCGGGAGCTCCGGCGAGCACGACCGTCGGCGGGTTGCGCGTTTTGCGATCCCAGCGTTCGTGCTCGGCTTCGACGTGGCGCGCGAACAAGAACGCCGGGATCAGGATCGCCGCCGTGACGATGAGCGCGCCGATCGTCGGGCGCGCCGGCCAGTCGGTCGCGACGCCGCGAAGCGTCATCCGCGTCCGCCCCGGCGACCCGCCGCCGGCCGGCGGCGCGTCGCGCCACGTCTGCTGCGCCCGCGCCGCGGCCGAGCCGACGGCCAGCAGGCCGAGCGTTCCGAGCGCCGCGAGCAGCGTCAGCTCGTAGTCGCGAAACGGAACCGCGACGATCGCCGGCAGCGCGCCGATCGCGATCGTCGGCGCGAGCAGCGCGAGCTCGGACGCACGCAGGCCGGCGCGCCCCCGTGCGGCGAGCGCCGCAGGCAGCAGCAGCGCGAGCAGCAGCAGGTAGCGCCCGGTGTGCGAGAGCTCGACGACCGCCTTCTGCGCCTCGGCCTTCGCGACGAAGCCCGGATCGTGCTCGATCAGGGCGTCGACTTGGTGGTGCAGCGCCCGCGAGTAGGCCGGTGAGAGGAAGCGCACGCCCGGGTCCAGCTCCTGTGCGGCCGCAGCGCCGTATGCGTCGAGGTAGTGGATTCGATAGCGGTTGGGCGTGTAGCCGAGCCCGGTGTAGAGCGAGTGCCAGAGTGGATGCGACGCCGGTTCGCGCGCGCTCAGGTCGACGCCGATGCGCTGGTCGCGGTGCGCGCGGATCGCCGGCAGCACGATCGAGGTCGGGGCGAAGTAGGCGACGACGATTGCCGCCACGACGGGCGCGCGCGAAGACCAGCGCCGACCGACCATCATCGCCACTGCCGCGGCCGCCAGCGCCACGGGAAGCCCCGCCTCGCTGCGGATCGCCGTGGCGACCCCGGCGACCAGCGCGATCGCCACGAGCGCCGCCCCCGCCCAGCGCGGCCTGTGCCGGGTCAGCAGGATCAGCGGCGCCGCGAACGTCACGACGACCCACGCCGAGACCCAGTAGATGTCGCCGAAGCCGAAGAACAGGATGCAGACGAGCAGCGCCGGCGGCGCCAGCAGGGCGGCCCAGCTCGATCCGAACAGAGCGAGCGCGACGGCGGCGCTCGCCAGCAGCGTGATCGCCCAAGCGGCGACCCACATCCAGCGCAGCGTCGCGATCGGGTCCGACTGCCCGAGCCAGCGGCTGAGCACGGGCACGATCGCGTAGACGCCCTGGTCGTCGGAATAGCCG
>DATHND010000129.1:0-3887 GCA_035486335.1 Solirubrobacteraceae bacterium | reverse complement strand
GCGGCCGCGCAGGCCCATGCTGTCGCAGAGACCGGCGAGCGCGATCACCCAGGCCGCGACATGGGCTTCGTGGCGCACCTGGCGCAGGGCGCCGTCGCGCTCGGGCGTCGCGCCGGCCGCGGCGGGCAGCTCGATCTCGTGGGCCTCCAGGGCCGCGAGTCCGGCTGGCGCGATCGAGCAGCACATCGGCACGCCGCCCCCGTCGGGACGGTGGAACTGAAGCCGCTCGATCAAGCCCGCGTCGGCGAGCCTCTTCAGCCGTCGTTGGGTCCTCGTCGGAGCCCTTGCGGGCGCGAGCCGTCGGTGGACGTCGCTGCTGAGCACGTGCCCGAGCGCGGCCAGCAGCGACAGGGCCTCGAGGTCGGAGGGGTCGAGCTCGATGGCTGAGCCGGGCCCAGCGCGCCGCACAGCGCGGGCTGCCCTCGCGCGGTCGAGGTCGAGCAGCTCGCGGAAGCTCTGCGCGACCGTGCTCGGCAGCGGGGGCGGGGCATCTGAGGACGCGAGCGTCGTGCGCGCGGGCGCGACCGCGCCGAGGCGCGACGGGACCTCGGGATGAGCGGGCGCCGCGGAGCTGGGCGCGCCCCGGGCGCCCGCAGCCGGCGGCCGAGCGACGCCCTCCCGCCCCGACTCCGGGCGCTCCCAGTGCGGTTGGCGCAGGTCGGTCATGCGCCGCGCGCCGCGCGCGGCCTGCTCGGCGGCGAGCTCGGCGATTCGCGCGCGGTCGACCCGCATCGGCACGGTTTCGGCGATGAACGCCGGCGCGCGGCCGTCCGGGGTGACGAGGCTGACGATCGCATGGTGACGGGGAAGGCGCAGCCGCACCTCCGGATGGCCGAGCGCCGACAGCCGCGCGATGCCCGGCCGCACAGTGTCGGAGAACTCGGCCATCGCGAGCTGCGCCGAGGCGCGCGCGTCCCGGGCGGAGGCCGTCGCGAACCAGACTCGGTGCGCAAACAGCGCGTCGAGCTGGTCGCGCACCTCGCGCTCGGTCCATTGCGCGTCGGTCTGCCAGCATGCGACCGTCTCGAGTCCCGCCGAGCGCTTGAGCGCCATCGTCTCTGCAAAGCCGCGGTTGAGCACGAGCGGCGCCTCGTCGACCTTGAGCGCGACAGCGATCCTGTCGCCGGCCGCGACGAGATCCTGCTGGCGGGCAAGCGCCGCGTCGAGCATCCCGACGAGCAGCTGCATCAGCACCGACGTGTTGCCCGCGCCCATCGAGCCGAGGGCGCCCTTCACGACGAGCACCTCGCCGCGCGCGATCACGCGGTCGAAATCGACGCGCAGCGACTCGTTGAGCAGCACGCGCTTGATCGACGGCGAGTTCAGCAGCCTCGCGAGCTTGTTGACCGGCGCGTCCAGCTTGGCCGTAGTCGCGCTCCGTGCGTCCGCCAGCTGCGCTGAGAGCTCGGAGGTGAAGAACGAGCTGATCTCCTTCAGCTCGGGCAACGAGCGCACCGCGGCGCCGACGGCGCGGCGGTACGCGTAGCCCTCCTCGCCCACCGACAGCAGCCGCGCCGCGTCCCACAGTGTCCCGGCGCGGTCGTGCGCGAGCACGGCGATCACCGCGTTTCGCAGGTAGCGGTCGGATGAGGCGCGTATGTCCGACTGGTCGAACAGGTTCTTGAGCGCTTCGACGACGTAGTCGGCGATCACGTCGGCCGGGGCGTCGACACGCAGGGGGTTGAAGCCGCAGGTCGGGTCGGCGAGGTCGAGCAGGGTGCAGACCCGCCCACGGGGCACCGCGCTCAGCGCCGCCTCGGCCGCGTCGCCCTTCGGGTCGAGGACGATCACCGCGCAACGCTCGCGCCGCATGTCCTCCGCGACGCTTGCCACGAGGAAGCTCGACTTGCCCTGGTCGACCGTGCCCGGGACGGCGACGTTCTGGCGGCGGAGCCCGGCGTGGATCGAGACCGGTCCGAGCGAGTCGCGCAGGGTCCCGCGGCCGGCGCCTGGCCGCATCACGCTCGGTGGCGCCGGCGCGAGCGGCAGCGAGCTGCGCGCCACGGGGACCGCCGCGAAATCGACGCTCGGCAGCTGCCAGAGCTCGGCGAGCTCGGCCGGCGCGAGAAGGTGGTGCCACAGCCCCGGCAGCGGGTTGCCCTCGCCCCGGCGCAGCCGCCTGGCCCAGAGGCCGAGGCGCCCGTGCCGCAGTTCGGCGCCTCGCTCGACGAGCCGGTTCTCGGCGCGGCGGGCGCGCAGCGCAGCGCCGATGCGCTCGCAGTCGCCGCGTCCCGGGGCGAGGATGCGGAGGTCCGCGAAGAACAGCGAGCGGTGCTGGACCTCGAGCCCTCCGCGCAGCTCCGCGTCCTCGACCATCGAGCGGTCGCGAATCACGAGGTGCTCGCGCCGGCGGCGGCTCAGCTCCGCCTCGCGCTGCTTGAACAACAGCTTCGCGAGCCGTTCGACGCCCGCCGGGGCGGGTGTCAGCGCGATCTGAACGAGCGCCGGCCCGGGGGTGCCGGACATCGCTCTGAGCAGGCCGTCGACTGCGGGCTCCGGGTCGCGCTCGAACCGCTCGGCCGTCGCCGTGCGGCGGATGAAGCCGGCGTGCTTGCGCAGCCTGAGCAGCACCGCCGGCGGCCGAGCGTCGCGGTCTGTCTCCGCGAGCCGCGCGTTGGGGTAGGCCGTGCGCAGGACCGGCTCGAGCGCGGGAGCGCGCCCGGCGGGGCAGGTCACGGCCAGCCACGCCCCGCCGCGTCCAGTTCCGGAGCCCTCGAACCAGACCTCGAGCGCCGCCGAGGGCTGGCCGCGCACGACCCGGCGCCACCAGCGCTCGACGAGTGCTGCGTGCAGAGCCGCGTACATGCGCGCGAGCGCGTAGGCGTCCGCGTGGTCGGTCGCGTAAGGAACAACGCGAAGCCGCACGTAGCGGCGCCGGCGTCGCGACACGGTGCGCGCGATCGTCGAAAGCAGAGCGATCCCGGCGATCGTCACCGCCGGCGCCGCGAGCGCCGGCCACAGCCAGGACGGCGCCTCCACGCCGAGCGGCGGGTCAGGCCGTGGCAGATGCGGAACCCGTCCCGCCACCCGTCCCGCACCGCCGCGCAACGATCGACCGATCGAGCCGTGAAGCAGGTCGGCGGCCAGGCGCACGGCCAGCACTGCGGCCACGACGGCGAGCACCCTCCAGGCGATGACACGCAGCACGCCCCAGGCTCCGACGCTCGCCGGGCCTTCGGGACCGCCGCGAGCCGATGCGCCTCGGGACGCGCGCCGCACGGGAGCCTGGTCCGCCGAGCGAGCTTGCCGCGACGGGCGAAGCCCCCCCGACCCCGGTTCAGATCAGACCCGCTGCAAGATCGTCCCCGTCCCCGTCCCGCCGGCCGTGCACATCGTGACCAGCCCGAGCTCGGAGTCGCTGCGCTCGAGCTCGTGCAGCAGCGTCGTGATCAGCCTCGCGCCCGAGGATCCGAGCGGGTGGCCGAGTGCGAGCGCGCCCCCGTTGACGTTGACGCGGTCCATGTCGGGTTCGAGCTCGCGGCGCCACGCGCAGACGACCGAGGCGAACGCCTCGTTGATCTCGATGAGGTCGAGGTCGTCGATCGCCATGCCGTTGCGCTCCAGCAGGCGCTGCGTCGCGGGAATCGGCCCGGTGAGCATGATGACCGGGTCGACGCCGACGCTCGTCGCGTCGAAGATCCGCGCCCGTGCGGCGAGGCCGAGGTCGTCGGCCTTCTCGCGCGCCATCAGCAGCACGGCCGCGGCGCCGTCGGAGATCTGCGAGCTGTTGCCTGCCGTGACCGTGCCGTCGGGCTTGAACGCGGGCTTCAGCGCCGCGAGCTGCTCGAGGCTCGTGTCGTAGCGGATGCCCTGGTCGGCGGCGACCGTCTCGCCGTCGATCTGCATCGGGATGATCTCCCGGTCGAAGCGCCCCTCGGTCGTTGCCC
>DATHND010000128.1:0-27048 GCA_035486335.1 Solirubrobacteraceae bacterium | reverse complement strand
CACCGACCGCGTCCACCACGGGCGACTCACGCGGGGTCGCATCCCGGCAGACATCGTCTACGGTGCGCGCAAGATGGAGGCAAGATGAGCCGTGGCTGTCGGCACATCTTGGAGGCTGCCCACGCTAAGCGGTCGCAGCCTCGCGCAAGGGCGCGAGCACGTTGTCGAGCTCGGCGCGCAGCGTCGGCGTGTGCTGCACGCGGTAGGCCTCGCCGAGCCGCAGCCGGCGCTTGCCGGCGCTCGTGTCCAGCTCGAGCACGACCTCGGCGGGCCCGGGGAAGCTCTCGATCGCGTGCTTGAGCTCCTCGATCAGCTCGACGCACAGCGCGCTCGCGTGCACGCGCAGGTGCAGTGGCTGCGCCAGCGCCGTCGCCGCCTCGGTCTTCGCACGCGCCTGCTCGATCTCGTCCTCGCTCGGCGCAAACGGCTCGACGCTCTGCACGATCAGGCACGTCTTGCCCGCTTCCTTGTGGTCGACGCGCCCCTTCGCGAGCACGACCTCGTCGACCGCGAGCGCCGACTCGCACTCGGCCAGCGCCTTGCCGAAGACGAGCATCTCGACGCTGCCCGCGAGGTCGTCGAGCGTCGCGAACATCATGTGGTCGCCGTTGCGCGTGCGGATCTTCTTCGCCTCGACGATGATCCCGCCGACCGTCACCCAGTCCTTGTCGCGGCGATCGGCGAGCGCCGCGAGCGGGCAGTCGACGCGGGCGCGCAGCGCCTCGCGCAGCGGCTTCAGCGGATGCGCGGAGATGAACAGCCCGATCGCCTCCTTCTCGACGGCGAGCAGTTCGGCCTGCTCGTACTCCTCGCCGGAGATCGGCGGGTGGACCGGCTTCATCAACGCGGCGCCCGGCGCCGAGGCGTCGCTCGACGACGCCGCGTCGTCGAGGTCGAAGATCGAGCCCTGGCCGATCTGCGCGTCCTGCTGGATCTGCTGGCCGGCGGCCTGCGCCGTCTCGAGCACCGCCATCATCCCCTTGCGTGTGGCGCCGGTCGAGCCGAACGCGCCGCACTTGATCAGCGCCTCGATCGCCTTCTTGTTGACCGCGCGGTTGTCGACGCGCTCGCAGAAATCCCACAGCGAGGTGAACTCGCCACCCTCCTCGCGCGCCCGCTTGATCGCCTCGACCGCCTGGTAGCCGACTCCCTTGACCGCATCGAGACCGAAGCGGATGTTGCCGACGCCGCCAGGGGCGCTGGCCGACTCGACGGTGAACTCGTGATCTGAGAGGTTGACGTCGGGCGGCAGGATCTCGATCCCCATCTCCTCGCAACGCGCGACGAAGAACGGCACCTTGTCCTTCGTCGACATCACCGAGGAGATCAGCGCCGCCATGTACTCGGCGGGGAAGTTCGCCTTCAGCCACGCCGTGCGGTAGGAGATCAGCCCGTAGCAGGCGGCGTGGCTCTTGTTGAACGAGTAGTCGGCCGACTTCTCGTTCGTCTGCCAAAGGAACTCGATCACCTCCGAGCTCGTGCCCGAGGCGCGACAGCCATCGACGAACTCCGGCTTCAGCGACGCCATCGCCGCGCGGTTCTTCTTGCCGATCGCCTTGCGCAGGTCGTCCGCCTTCGCCCCCGAGAAGCCGGCGAGCTCCTTCGAGATCTGCATCGCCTGCTCCTGGTAGAGGATCACGCCCTTGGTCGATTCGAGGATCGACCGCAGCCGCTCGTCGCGATAGTCGATCGACTCGGGCCTGTGCTTGCCCTTGGCGTACACCGGGATCTGGTCCATCGCCCCCGGCCGGTACAGCGCGCCGAGCGCGACGAGATCGTTGAACTCGTCCGGGCAGACCTTCTTCAGCGCCTCGCGCATCCCCTCGGACTCGAACTGGAACACGCCCGTCGAGTCGCCGCGCGCGAGCATCTCATACGTTCGCGCGTCGTCTAGCGGCAGCGTCGTCATGTCCGGGCGCTGTCCGGTCGAGCGCTCGATGATGTCGAGCGCGTCCTCGATCACGTCGAGGTTGCGCAGGCCGAGGAAGTCCATCTTCAAGATGCCGATCGTCTCGATCGGCTTCATCGAGAACTGCGTGACCGTGCGGAACACCTTCTCGCCGTTCTCGTCCGTGCCCGCGTCGGCGAGTTGCAGCGGCACGATGTCGGTCAGCGGCCGATCGGCGATCACGACCGCGGCGGCGTGGATCGAGGAGTTGCGCACGATTCCCTCCAGGCCCTGTGCGACGTCGACGATCTGCTTCGCCTGCGGGTCCTCGTCGACCGCTTTGCGCAGCGGCTGGCCGCCCTTCAGGCAGTCCTCGAACGACGGCGAGCGCCCCATGATCGGATCGGGGATCAGCTTCGCCAGGCGATCGCCCATGCCGTAGTCGAAGCCGAGCACGCGCGCGGCGTCGCGCGTCGCCGCGCGCGGGAACATCTTGCCGAACGTGACGATCTGCGCGACCGACTCGCGTCCGTACTTCTCCGTGACATAGCGCATCACGCGCTCGCGTCCGCGCACGGAGAAGTCGATGTCGATGTCCGGCATCGAGACGCGCTCGGGGTTCAGGAAGCGCTCGAACAGCAGGTCGTAGCGCAGCGGGTCGAGGTCGGTGATCGCCAGGCAGTAGGCGACGATCGACCCCGCCGCCGAGCCGCGGCCGGGACCGACCGCGACGCCGTTCTCCTTCGCGTACTTGACGAAGTCCCAGACGATCAGGAAGTAGGCGTTGAAGCCCATCCGCTCGATCACGTCGAGCTCCATGTTCATCCGCTCGACCGCCTCGGCCGGCGGCGGGTCGCCGTAGCGCAGGCGCAATCCCTCCTCGACCCGCGCGCGCAGGTACTCGCGCTCGCCCGAGCCGTCGGGCGTCTTGAAGCTCGGGATCAGCTGCTTGCCGAGCTCGAGCTCGACGTTGCAGCGCTCGGCGATCTCCAGCGTGCTCGCGATCGCCTCCGGCCACTCCTTGAACGCTTCGATCATCTCGCCGCTGTCGCGCAGGTAGAACTCGTTCGTTTCAAAGGTCATCTTCGGCTGCGCGATCGTGCTCTTCGTCTGCACGCACAGCAGCGCGGTGTGATGGTCGTAGTCCTCGCGGCGCAGGTAGTGCACATCGCCCGTGCCGACGAGGCTGCCGCCGAGCTCGCGCGCGATCTTGACGATCCCCTCGTTGCACTTGTCCTGCGGCGCGAGGCCGTTCTTCTGCACCTCGAAGTAGACGTTCTCGGCGCCGAACACGCCCAGCAGGTCATCGACGTGCGCGCGCGCCTCATCGTCGCGGTCCTCCAGCAGGCGCTGGCAGAAGCGCGAGGCGAGGCAGCCGGTCAGCGCGATCACGCCGTCGGAGTAGCGCTCGATCAGGCCCATGTCGACCGACGGCTTGCCGCGCTGCAGCCCGTCGAGGAAGCCCGCCGAGGAGAGCTTGACGAGGTTGCGGTAGCCGGTGTCGTTCGACGCGAGCAGCGTCAGGTGGTTGCGCTCGGTCCGGCCGGGCCCACGCGCCGTGTGGTCGTCGACGAGATAGATCTCGCAGCCGAGGACCGGCTTCACGTCGTGCTTCTTACAGGCCTGGTAGAGCTCGACCGCGCCGTTCATCACGCCGTGGTCGGTCAGCCCGAGCGCTGGCTGGCCGAACTCCGCCGCGCGCTTGGCGAGCGCATCGATCTTGCAGGCGCCGTCGAGCAGCGAGTACTCGGAGTGGACGTGGAGGTGGGCGCAGCTGTTCTCGCTCAACGTCATTTGATCTTAGGTCTCCGCGCGGCGACCGATCAGGCGCCGCGTCGCTGTTTGCGCCGTTCTCGGCGCATCCTGATCGCCAGCCGTATGCGTCCGATCAGCGACATGCTGTGCTTGTGCGTCAGCGTCCGCGCGGCGGGCGCCGCCGCGGCCGTCGGAGCCGGCGCCGATTGCTCCTCGACGCGCGCGCGCAGCCGCTCGACGGCGGCCGCGAGCGCCTCGGCCATCTCGCCGTCTTGCGCCTCGGCGGCGCGTTCGCGCGGCGCTCGCAGGTCGAGCGGCGGCGCCGGCGCACGAGGGGCGTCGGGCATCGGCGGGGCCGGGTCCACGACCGGCGGCTGCGCCGCGGCCACCGGGCGCGTGGCGGCGTCGCGCAGGCGCGCGACGGTCTCGGCGAGGCCGCCGAGCATCGCCTGGGCGCCGCGCTGGGCGCCGCGCAGCTGCTCGAGCGCACGCTCGGCGCGCGTGCGCGCGGCGCGCTCCTCGGCGAGCAGACCGTCGAGCTCCTCGGCGCGACGCTCGAGCTCGCTCACCCGGGCCTGCAGCGCGCGCTCGGCGCGGGCGGCGGCGGAGCGATCGGCGGCGGCGGCCTGCTCGGCCTCGACTAGTTCGCGCTCGGCGGTCTCCAATCGCGCGGCCAGCGCCTGCAGGTCGCGCTCCCCGGAGCCGAGGCGGCGGGCGAGCCGGTCGAGCTCGGCGCGCGCCTGCCGCTCGGCCTCGGCGGCGCGCTCCTCGGCCTCGATCCGCAGCCGCTGCTCGGCGTACTCGCGCTGCGCGGCTCGCTGCAGCTCGCGCTCGAGCGCCGGCGCGTCGGGCGACGCGGGCGCCGTGCGCGAGAGGCCTTCGGAGCGTTCGGCCGCGCGCGCGGCCTGGGCGGCGTCGAGCAGCTCGGCGATCCGCCGCCCCTCCTCCTCGGCGTCCTGCAGCCTGCGCTGCAGGCTCGCGACGTGCGTCTCGAGCGTCCGCACCGTCGCCTCCGCCGCCTCGGCGCGGAGCGTCAGCGCGTGCTCGCCCGATTCGACCGAACGGCGCGCGCGCCGTTCGGCCAGGAAGTCGCCCTCGGCGCGGCGCCCACGGCCCTCGCCGCCCTCGGCGTCGCCACCCGGCGTCTCATTTCCCTCGGCGATCATCAAGACCGCAAATTACGCTCACGGCCGGACGTCGCATGACCGCCGGACGGCTCGAGGAACGGCGTCCGCGCGCTGCGATGGACCTGCTTCAGCCCGTAGCGCGCTTGGCGATCGCGCCGGCGGCAACCGCCGCCGAGAGCCCGCCGACGGCGAGCAGCGCGAGTTTGCGCGCCGACGGCAACCGCTTGCGCGCGTACCACCTCGCGCCGCGCCAGACGACGAAGCCGAGCAGCTTGTAGCCGGTGCCGTTCACCGAGGCGAATGGTACCCAGCGACCGTGGACTATTCGCTTCGCGGCCGGCTCACGCCCTCGGGAGAGTTGCATCACAAGCCTCGACTACCGTCGGGTTCATGGCGATGAAGTACCGAGACGTGAGGCGAGCGTTGACCGCCGCAGGATGGCACGTAGTGAGACAGCGCGGCTCTCACGAGATCTGGGCACGCTTCGGCGCCTGCCGGAGAATCATCGTCGCTGGCAAGGACAGCGATACAGTGCCTGTCGGGACTCTCGCTAGCATCCGACGAGCGAGCGGGTTGTGGAATCTCAGATGATCGAGTACGCAGTCATATACGAGCAGGCAACCGACGGCGCCTGGGGCGCGTATCTCCCGGACATCCCCGGGGTCGTCGCCCTCGGCCAGAGTCGTGTCGACGTCGCAGAGCGCATCGAGGAGGCGCTCGCGGCGTATGTCGAGGACATGCGCGAGCGCGGCGAGACGTTGCCGGCCCCGCACCACGCGGCCGGCACGGTCACAGCGTGAGTGCCGAGGTGCCCGCGCTCAGTCGCTTCCGCCGCCGCCATCCCCCTCGCCTGCGTTGCGCAGCCGCCAGGCCATCCGCGACTGCAACGACCACAGCTCGATGAACCCCGGCGAGGCGCTCTGCGAGAACAGCCCACCGGACTCCGAGAACGACGCGAGCGAGGCGTCGTAGACGGCGTTCGACGAGGAGCGCGTGACGACGCGCGCGTGGCCCTTGTAGAGCTTGAGCCCGATCGTGCCGGTGACGCGCTCGTTGACGCGATCCATGTACGCGTCGAGGTCGCCGCGCAACGGCTCCCACCACAGGCCGGCGTAGACGAGATACGCCCATTGCCGGTCGAGCGCCGGCTTGAACTGGTTCTGGTGGATCGTCGATACGAGCCGCTCGAGCTCGTGGTGCGCGGGCAGCACGATCGCGGCGGCGGGCACCTCGTAGATGTCGCGCACCTTCAGGCCGACGATGCGGTCCTCGATGTGGTCGACGATGCCGACGCCGTGGCGCGCGCCGATCGCGGCGACGGCTTCGAGCAGCGCGACGAGCTGCATCCGCTCGCCGTTCAGCGCGACGGGCACGCCGCGGTCGAACTCGAGCGCGAGCGTCTCGGGCTCCTCGGGCGCGAGCTCCGGGCGCGTGACGAGCTGGAACACGTCGTCGTCGGGCGCGTGCTCGAGGTCCTCGATCCACCTGCCCTCGGAGGAGCGTCCCCAGAGGTTGTCGTCGATCGAGTACGGCGCGGCCTCGGTCCCGCCCTTGACCGGGATCCCGTGCTCGCGTGCGTAGGCGATCTCCTCCTCGCGCCCCATCTGCCACGAGCGCACCGGCGCGATCACCTTCAACTCGGGCGCGAGCGTCGCGATCGTCGCCTCGATCCGCACTTGGTCGTTGCCCTTGCCGGTGCAGCCGTGCGCGATCGTGTCGCAGCCGGTCAAGCGTGCGTAGTCGACGGCGAGCTTGGCGATCAGCGGCCGGCCGAGCGCGGTGAACAGCGGGTAGCCGCCGCCGTACAGCGCGTTCGCGCGAATCGCCGGCGCGACATAGTCGCGCACAAACTCCTCGCGCGCGTCGACGACGTGGCACTGCAGCGCGCCGAGCCGCAGCGCCTTGCCTTCGATCACCGCGTAGTCCTCGCCGGGCTGGCCGAGGTTGACGGTCAGGCAGACGACCTCCGCGCCATACTCGTCCTGGATCCACTTGAGCATCACGCTCGTGTCGAGGCCGCCGGAGTAGAGCAGCAGCACACGCCGCACGGAGGCGGGGTCGGCCTCGTAGGAGGCGGTCGGGGGAGTGGTCTGGCGTGTGCTCATGCGGGCGGGATCGGCGGGAAGGCTAGCGCCGCGGCGCGGCGCCGGAGGCGAGACGGCTCGCGGGACGTTCCATCAGCGGGTATGGCGGCCGGCCGTCGCTGAAGCCGAGTTTCTCGTACAGCCGCTGCGCGTCGGCCGTGTGCAGCATCCAGCGGACGTCGCCGAACGAGCGCTCGACGATCTCGCGGACGAGCTCGAGGCCGAGGCCGCGCCCGCGATATGGGCGCAGCACGTAGACGTCGGCGAGGTAGGCGAGGCTGACGCCGTCGGAGATCGCACGCGCGAAGCCGATCTGCTGCTCGCGCCCAACCCGCTCGATCCGATAGAGCCCGACGACGCGCGTCGAGCCGGCGATCGTGCGCTCGATCGTCTCTCGCGCGCGCCCGAGGCCCCAGTAGGATTCGGTGCTGATGAACGTGTGCACGGCGTCGACGTCGATCCGCACGCGGTCGTCGTCGAGCTCGAAGCCGCCGGTCAGCTCGCGGCGCACGCTCAGCCCTCCAGCACCGCCGCGAGGCGCCGCAACGCCTCGTCGACCTCGTCCGCGGTGACCGTCAGCGGCGGCAACAGGCGCAGCGTGCTCGGACCGGTGGCGTTCGTCACGAGCCGCTGCTCGAACAGCGCACGGTTCATCACCTCGGGCGCCGCGACGTCGAGCTCACACGCGAGCATCAGCCCGCGCCCGCGCACGTCGAGCACGTGCGGCAGCCGATCGAGCCCTTCCGCCAGCCGCCTGCCGTGCTCGATCACCGCTGCGAGCAGGCCGGGGTCGGCGGACAGCTCGAGCGCCGCGAGCGCCGCCGCGGCGACGACCGGGCCGCCGGCGAACGTCGAGCCGTGATCGCCCGGCGCGAGCACGTCGGCGAGGCGCTCGCCGGTGATCAGCGCGCCGATCGGCAGGCCGCCGCCGAGCGCCTTCGCGCTCGTCATCGCGTCGGGACGCACGCCGGTCTGCTCGTACGCCCACAGCGTCCCCGTGCGGCCCATCCCGCACTGGACCTCGTCGAACACGAGCGACGCGCCATGCTCGTCGCACGCGGCGCGCGCCGCCTGCAGGCACTCCTCGGAGAGCACGTTGACGCCGCTCTCGCCCTGGATCGGCTCGAGGAAGACGGCGGCGGTGTGCTCGTCGACGGCGGCGGCGATCGCATCGGGGGTCGGCTCGACGGCGCGGAAGCCGGGGACGAGCGGCGCGAACGGCGCCTGCTTTGACTCCTGCGGCGTCGCCGACAGCGAGCCGTACGTGCGCCCGTGGAACGCGCCGTAGACGACGACGATGTCGCCGGCCGGACGCGCCTTGCGCACGAGCTTGATCGCCGCCTCGTTCGCCTCGGCGCCGGAGTTGCAAAAGAACACCTTGCCGCCGAGGCTCGCCTCGGACAGGCGACGCGCGAGTCGCATCGCAGGCGCCGTGTAAAACAGATTGCTGACATGCATCAGCCGCCCCACCTGCTCACGCACCGCCGCCACCACCCGCGGGTGGCAGTGGCCGAGGTTCGTCACCGAGATCCCACAGAGGAAGTCGAGGTACTCGTTGCCGTCGACGTCCCACACGCGCGTGCCCTCACCGCGTACGAACTCGACCGGCAGGCGCGCGTATGAGCCGATCACGCTCGACCGCTCGAGCTCCTGCAGCTCGGACAGGCTCACGTCGTCGCCTCGATCATCGTGCCGATGCCTGCATCGGTGAACAGCTCGAGCAGCAGAGAGTGCGCAACACGTCCGTCGAGGATGTGCGCGGCGCTGACGCCGGCGTCGATCGCGTCGACGCACGCGCCGAGCTTCGGGCGCATCCCGCCGGCGAGCTGCGGCAGCGCCTCGCGGACCTGCTCGGTGCTCGCGCGCGCGATCCGGCTGTCACGGTCCTCGGGGTCGGCGAGCCAGCCGGGCACGTCGGTCAGGAAGATCACCTTGTAGGCGCCGAGCGCCGCCGCGACGGCGCCGGCGGCCTCGTCGGCGTTGACGTTGTACGACAGCCCCTCGCGATCGGCGCCAACCGAGGCGATCACCGGGATGTAGTCGCTCGCGACGTGCTCGATCACGCCGACGTTGACGCGCTCGATCCGCCCGACGAAGCCGATGTCCTCGCCGCCGGGCGCCGTGCGCCGCGCGACGCGAAACAGCGAGCCGTCGTCACCACAGAGGCCGACGGCCGGTTGCCCGTGGCGATTCAGGCGCAGCACGATCTCCTTGTTGATCTTCCCCATCAAGACCATCTTCGCGACCTCGACCGTGTCCTCGTCCGACACGCGCAGGCCGCCGACGAACTCGATCGGGATGCCGAGTCGCTCCATGTACGCGCTGATCTCCGGACCGCCGCCGTGGACGACGATCGGGTTGAGACCGACGTACTTGAGCAGGACGACGTCGCGCGCGAACTCCTCGCGCAGCGCCACATCCTCCATCGCCGCGCCGCCGTACTTGATCACGACCGTCTTGCCGTGGAACTCCCTGATGTACGGGAGCGCCTCGAGCAGCGTGCCTACGTCACGCATCGCCTGCGCCGCCTCTCATGTCGTGTAGTCCGCGTTTATTCGGATGTACTCGTGCCCGAGGTCGGAGAAGAACACCTCGGTCTCGGCGCCCTCCCCCGGCAGCCCGACCTCGTACTCGATCTCCATCGCCTTGACGGCCTGTGCGAGCGCCTGCTCGTCGTAGTCGATCGCGGCGCCGGCGATGCACACGGGGATGCCCTCGATCGTCAGCTCGACCGGCAGCGGCGGTGTGAATCGGTCCCTCCCGCCCAGCGCGCCGCCGACCGCCTGCACGATCCGCCCCCAGTTCGGGTCGGCGCCGTGCAGCGCCGTTTTCACGAGCGGCGAGTTGGCGACCGAGCGCGCGACCGCCTCCGCGCTCGGCGGATGCCCGCCGCGCACGATCACGCGGGCGATCCGCTCGGCGCCCTCGCCGTCGGCGACCATCATGATCGCGAGCTGGCGCAGCAGCGCATCGAGCGCCTCGCCGAGCAGCAGCTCGTCCTCGCTCGCGGGCGCGACGCGCACGCCGCTCGCGCCCGAGCAGATCAGGATCGCCGTGTCGTTGGTCGAGAGCTGGCCGTCGACCGAGGCGCGGTCGAACGAGCGCTTGACGCAGACTCCGAGCAGCAGGTCGGCCGTGTGCGGCTCGAGCGCGGCGTCGGTCTGCACGAAGCAGAGCATCGTCGCGAAGTTCGGCGAGATCATCCCGGCGCCCTTGCATTGGGCGCTGAGGCGCACCGTGCCCGACGGCAACTCGACGGCGAGATTCGCGCGCTTCTCCGAGGCGTCCGTCGTCTGGATCGCCTGCTGGAAGGTCACGTCGCCGGCCTGCTCGAGCGCGGGGCCGGCGGCGAGGATTCCCTGCAACATCTTCTCGACCGGCAGGTGGTGGCTTATTCCGCCGGTCGACGCGAGCGCGATCTCGGCGGGCTCGCAGCCGAGCGCCATCGCCGTCGCGCCCTGCGTCTTGGCGGCGTCGTCGAGCCCGCGCCGACCGGTCGCCGCGTTGGCGCAGCCGGAGTTGGCGAGCACCGCGCGCAGGCCGTCGAGCCGACAGCGCTCCTGGCTGACGAGCACCGGAGCGGCCGGAACTCCGGTCGCGGTGAAGCGCGCCGCGCTGACCGGCTGCTCGGCGTCGCACACGAGCAACCCGAGGTCGTGGTTGCCGCTCGGCTTGATCCCGCAGACGACGCCAGCCGCGCGAAAACCCTCTGGCAGCCCCGCAGCGGGACCAACGTCGCGCACGTGCGCGGGCACGGACACCCAGCGCGAGTGGAAGAACGGCTGCGGCGGCCCTGTGGCGACACCGCCGAACACGTTCGTCTCCGGAGGCTTCGTGCCCTCGCGGCTCATGCCAGCCCCTCCGCCTCGGGCAGGGCGAACATCACGTTGAGATTCTGCACCGCCTGCGAGGAGGTGCCCTTCCAGAGGTTGTCGATCGCCGATAGCACGACGACCTTGCCGCTGTGCGCGTCGGCCTTGGCGAACACGCGGCAGTAGTTCGTCTCTTGCACGTCGCGCGTCCCCGGCGGCGCGCCGACGACCTCGACGAACGGCTCGTCCGCGTACGCCGCGGCGTAAAGCTCGGCGAGCTCCGCATCTTCGACGCGACGCGTCGTCGTCACGTAGCAGTCGGCGAGCTCGCCCTGGTCGAGCGGCACGAGGTGCGCCTGGAACAGCACCGCCAGCTCGTCGCTCGCGCCGGCGGCAGCGCGCAGCAACTGCAGCTGCTCCTCGATCTCAGGCGTGTGGCGGTGTTCGGCGACCTTGTACGGGAGGATGTTCTCGCCGGCCATCGACTGGTGCGTCGTCTCGTCGAACGTCCGCCCGGCGCCGGAGATTCCCTGCTTGGCGTCGATCACGACGTCGGCGACCAGCCCCGCGCGCGCGAGCGGCGCGAGGCCGAGCAGCGACGCCGTCGGATAGCAGCCGGGGTTCGCGACGATGCCCGCGTCGGCGATCGCCGCGCGGTGCAGCTCGGTCAGGCCGTAGACCGCTTCCGCAAGCAGCGCCGGCTGCGGGTGCCTGCCGTACCAACGCTCGTAGGTCGCGAGCGAGGCCAGCCGGAAGTCGGCGCTGAGGTCGACGACGCGCGCGTCGCGATCACGCAACGCCGCCACCGCCGGCGCGGCGGCGGCGTGCGGATAGGCGACGACCGCCGCGTCGAGCGGCCCAACGGCGTCGAGATCGAGCTGCTCGATCTGCAGCGGAACGCGATAGCGCGGGTAGAGGTCGTCGAGCCGTCGCCCGACCTCCGAGCGCCCGGTCACGGCGACGAGCTCGAAGCGCGGGTGGCGCCACAGCAGGTGCGCCGCGAGCGCGCCGGCGAAACCGGTCGCGCCGGCGACGAGGACGCGCGGCGAGCCGGCGGCGAAGGCCTGCGCCGGGGCCGGCCCGTCGGCCGCGCGCGTCGTCGCAAGCTCAGCCACGCAACTCACCGCCCAGCTCCGCGAGCGCAGCGACGATCCGCTCGCGCGCCGGCGCGACGTCCGCGTCGGTCAGCGTCCGGTCCTCCGCGCGGAACGTCAGCGCGAGCGCGAGCGAGCGCCGGCCCTCGCCGACCTGCTCGCCGGTGTACACATCGAACACGTTCGCGTCCTCGAGCGTCTCGCCGCCGGCCTTGCGCAACGCGTGCAACACATCGCGCGCGCTGACGTCGACCGGCAGCACGACGGCGATGTCCTGGCGCAGCGACGGCACCGAGCCGAACGCGCGAAACGCGATCGCCTCGGGCGCGACCGCGGCGAGCTTGCCGACGTCGATCGCGAACGCAGCCGCGCGCTCGAGGCCCCACGTGGCCGCGACCGTCGGGTGGACCTCGCCGATGAAGCCAATCCGCAACGGCTCGTGCCCGCTCCCGGCGGCTCGCGCGACCACTGCGGCACTGCGCCCGGGGTGCAGGAACGGCCATTGTGCCTCCTGCACCGACCAGTGCACGTGCAGCGCGTCGAGCAGCCCGGCGAGCAGCGCCTTCGCCGCGAAGAAGTCGGCGCGCGGCGGCGCGCCGTGCCACGAGCGCGGCGCGAGCGCGCCGCTCAGCAGCACGCCGAGCACGTGGTGCTCCTCCGCCGCGACCCCGTCCTCGGTGCCAGGCTCCGGTGCGCGGTAGACGGTGCCCGACTCGAAGATCGCCACGTCGGGACCGTTGCGCGCGACGTTGTACGACGCGGCGTCGAGCAGCGAGCCGAGCAGCGTCGGGCGCATGATCGACTGTGCGTCCGACAGCGGGTTCTGCAGCCGCACGACGCGACGCAGCGGGTGGCCGGCTCCCAGCAGCAGGCGGTCGAGCAGCGCCGGCTCGGCGAAGCTCCAGCCGACGACCTCGTACAGCCCGCGCCCGACCATCGCGTCCTCGGCCGCGCGCCGCACGCGCTGCGCGTGCGTCAACAGGCCGGCCGCGCCGCGGCGTGCGGGCAGCGTCGCCGGCAGGCGCTCGACGCCGTCGATCCGCGCAACCTCCTCGATCAGATCGACCTCGCGCGTGACGTCGTCGCGGCGCAGCGCCGGCACGGTCACGTCGAGTCCGCCCGGCGCGGGCTCGGTCGTGAAGTCGAGCGCGGCGAGGATCTCGCGCTGGCGCGCCACCGGCACGGGCACGCCGAGGATCGCCTCAACGCGACGCTCGCGCAAGCGCAGCTCGCGCGGCGGCGGGATCGGCTGCGCGACGTCGATCGTCCCCGGCGCGACGCGCGCGCCGCAGCACTCGATCATCAGCCGCGTCGCGAGCGCCTGCGCGTGCATGCACTGCTCCGGCTGCAGCCCCTTCTCGAAGCGCGACGAGGCCTCGCTGCGCAGCCCGAGCGCCCACGAGGCGCGGTGAATGCTCGGCCCGTACCACGTCGCGACCTCGAGCAGCACGCGCTTCGTCTCCGGCGCGACCTCCGAGCGCGCGCCGCCCATCAACCCGGCGATCGACGTCGGCCCGTCGGCGTCGTCGATCACGACCATCGCGGCGTCGAGCTCGCGCGTCTGCCCGTCGAGCGTCTGCACCAGCTCGCCGTCTTGCGCGCGGCGCACCGTCAACTTCGCGCCGGCGACGCGATCGAGGTCGAACGCGTGCAGCGGTTGGCCGCTCAGCAGCATCGCGTAGTTGGTGACGTCGACGACGTTGTTGATCGGGCGCTGCCCGGCGGCGATCAGCCGCGCCTGCAGCCACAGCGGCGACGGACCGACCGTCACGTCCTCGAACACGCGCGCCGTGAACCGCGGGCATAGATCCGGGCACTCGACGCTCACCTCCGCGTCCGCGACAGCGCCCGCCGAGCCGGCGTCGTCCGCCCACGGCTCCTGCGACAGCGGTGCGCCGGTCGCCGCGTGCAGCTCGCGCGCGACGCCATACACGCCGAGGCAGTCGGGCCGGTTCGGCGTGATCTCGAGCTCGAGCACGTCCGTCGAGATCGGCAGCACGTCGGCGAGCGGCGTGCCCGGCGCAAGCTCGGCGTCGAGCGTCAGCGCGTCGAGCACGATCACGCCCTCACCGCCCGCGCCGATCTCGAGCTCGTTCTCGGCGAGGATCATCCCTTCGGAGACGACGCCGCGCAGCTTCGCGCGCTTCAGCTTCGTCCCGTCGGGCATCGTCGCGCCCGGCTTCGCCACCGCGACGGTCTGCCCGGCGGCGACGTTCGGCGCGCCGCACACGATCGTCGCCGGATCGGCTCCCTCCCCCGCGCTCGCGCCGGCGTCGAGCTCGGGGCTTGCTCCATCACCGAGCGCGACGGTGCAGACGCGCAGTCGGTCGGCGTCGGGGTGCGGCCGAACGTCGAGCACGCGGCCGACGACGAACCCGCTGGCGTCGGGCACGCCGTGGTGGTGGATCGCCTCGACCTTCGTGCCCGTCATCGTCAGCCGCTCCTCGATCGCGCGCACGTCGAGCGGCGGGTCGCAGTATTCGCGCAGCCAGTTCAACGCAACGCGCATCAGAACTGCTCCAGGAACCGCAGGTCGTTGTCGTAGTAGAGCCGCAGGTCGGGCACGCCGTGCTTGAGCATCGCGATCCGCTCGACGCCCATACCCCACGCGAAGCCCTGCACCTTCTCGGGGTCGTAGCCCGGCGCGTTCGCGTCGGTCGTCGCGACATACGAGTAGACGTTCGGGTCGACCTCGCCGGCGCCGAGCACCTCGAGCCAGCCCTCGCCCTTGCACAGGTGGCAGCGCGCCCCGTCGCGCAAAAAGCCCTTGCCGGCGCAGTTGAAGCACGAGACGTCGACCTCGACGCTAGGCTCGGTGAACGGGAAGAAGTGCGGGCGCAAGCGCACGTCGCGCTCGCCTGTGCCCGTCGGCGTATCGCCGAACACGGCGCGCGCGAACGCGAGCAGCGTGCCCTTGAGGTCGGCGAGCGTGATGTCCTCGTCGACCGCCAGCCCCTCGATCTGGTGGAACTGAGGCGTGTGCGTCGCGTCGGAGTCCGGCCGGTAGACGCGGCCTGGGATCACGACATACAGCGGCGGCGCGTGCGCCTCCATCGCGCGCACCTGCATCGGCGAGGTGTGCGTGCGCAGCACCAGCTCCTCGGCCTCCAGCGGCGCCGGCGGCACGCTCCCCTCACCCGTGTGAGCGTCCTCGGCGAGCGGCGGCCCGGCGACGTAGAACGTGTCGGTGCGCGCCCGCGCCGGGTGCGTCGGGCTGTGGTTGAGCGCGTCGAAGTTGTAGTGCACCGTCTCGACCTCAGGGCCCTCCATCACGGTGAAGCCGAGCCCGAGGAAGATGTCTTCGAGCTCGCGGCGCATGCGCGTCAGCAGGTGCAGCCGCCCGATCGGCTGCGGCGGCGCGCCGGGCAGCGTCACATCGACGCGATCGGCCCGCAACCGCTGCTCGAGCTCCGCGCCGCCGAGCTGCTCGGCGCGTCGCTCGATCAGCGCCTCGAGCGCCTGGCGCGCCTCGTTCGCGGCCTTGCCGACCGCGCCGCGCCGCTCGGGCGGCAGCTGCGCGACGCCGCGCAGCATCTGCGGCAGCTCGGCCTTGCGCCCGAGATAGCGCACGCGCAGCTCCTGCAGCGCCTCGCCGCCCGCCGCCGCCGCGATCTCCGCTTCGGCCTGTGCCCGCAGCTCTCCGATGCGCTCGATCATCGTGTGCGGACCCTAGATGAGCCGGGCGCGCCATCGCGGCCCCGCGTGACCTCGTACAGCGCGACCGTCGCCGCCATCGCCGCGTTGAGCGACTCGGCGGCGATCGGGATCCGCGCGCGTCGCTCGCACGCGTCGAGCAGCTCCCGCGGCAGGCCGTCGCGCTCGGCGCCGATCAGCAACGTCAGCCCCGACGTCGCAGCGCCGGCATCCGGGCCGCCGGCGAGCACGTCCTCGGCGTCGGCGCTCAACGCGACGCGCTCGCCGGGCAATTCGGCCACGTCGCGCACGCGCGCTAGCGCGACGGCGAAGATCGAGCCCATGCTCGCGCGGATCGCCTTCGGCGAGTGCGGGTCGGCGCAGCCGGGACCGAGCGCGACGCACGACGCGCCGAACGCGTGCGCCGAGCGCACGATCGTGCCGACGTTGCCCGGATCGCCGACGCCGTGCAGGTATACACACAGCGGTCCGGCGACCGCACCCCAGAGCTGCTTGTAGACGCCGATCACACGCGTGCCCGAGCCGAGCGTCGAGACGCTGCGCAGAACCGCCTCATCGACGTCGTGAAAGCGCTCATCGCCGAGGCCCGAGCCGGCCACGCGGTAGCCCTCGATCGCGGAGCGACCGGCGTCGTGCGCCGCGCTCACGAGATCCTCGCCCTCGACGGCAAAGCGACCGCTGCGCGCGCGCTCGCGCCGTGTCGCGAGGCGCTTGAGCGCCTTCAATCGAGGGTTCTGTGGGGAGTTGATGTCGGTCATCGAAGTGGCGTTCGGTCGGTCGGGGCACAAAAAAAGCGCCGTCCTTGAGGAGAACGACGCCCGAGAGGCTTGCCGATGTCGATTGCCGTTCAGGCAGCCGACGCCTCGCGGGCGGTCTCGGCAAAACGTCGGAACGTGTCGGCGTCGCGCACGGCGATATCGGCGAGCACCTTGCGGTCGAGCTCGACGCCGGCGAGCGCGAGCCCGTGCATGAACTGCGAGTAGCTCATCCCGTGCTGCCGCGCGGCGGCGTTGATCCGGGTGATCCACAGACGGCGGAAGTCCCGCTTGCGGTTGCGCCGATCGCGGTACGCGTACGCGTCCGCCTTCATCAACGCCTCCTTCGCGCGCTTGTAGTTCGAGTGCGCCTCGCCGCGGAAGCCCTTCGTCAGCTCGAGTGTCGCGCGCCGCTTCTTGCGCGCGTGGACCGACCGCTTGACTCGCGTCATTTGCCGACTCCAAGCATCCGCTTGATCCGCGGTTCGTCGTGCTCGTTGAGCATCTTCGGCGCCCCCAGCGCACGCTTCTTTTTCGGCGACTTCTTCTCGAGGATGTGGCTCGTGAAGGGGTGCCGACCGCGCACCTTGCCGGAGCCGGTGACCTTGAAGCGCTTCTTCGCGCCGGAGTGGGTCTTCATCTTGGGCATGACGGAGCCGACGATTATGACACGGCTGGGTCCGCGGACGCGTCCGCGGTCTGCTCCGTGCCCTCGTCCGCGCCATCGTCCCCGTCGGCTGTGTCGGCCTCGCTCACGTCGGCGGTGTCGGCCGGGCCCGTCGCGGCGTCGCCGCCCGCGGCGGCTGCCCGCGCCTCCGCGACGGCCTGCTCGCCGAGCGGCGACTCGAGCGCGGTCTCGGCGACGTCGCCGCTCTCGCCTTCGGTGAACACCTCGTCGGCGGCCTCGTCGGCGCCGACCCTCCCCGCGAGCACGGCTTTCGACGGGCCCATCATCATCGTCATGTTGCGCCCTTCCTGCATCGGGCGCTGCTCGACGACGCCGAGCTCGGCGAGCTCCTCGGCGAGTCGGTCGAGGATCGCCGTGCCGCGCTCGGGGTGCGTCACCTCGCGCCCGCGGAACATGATCGTCACCTTGACCTTGTCCTTGTGACGCAGGAAGCGCTCGACGTGGTGCTTCTTCGTGTCGTAGTCGTGCTCGGCGATCTTCGGGCGGAACTTGATCTCCCGGACCGTTATCTGCTGCTGGTGCTTGCGCGCCTGCTTGACCTTCTGCGCCTGCTCGTACTTGTACTTGGAGTAGTCGAGCACGCGGCAGACCGGCGGGCGCGCCTCGGGTGCGACCTCGACGAGGTCGAGTTCGCGTTCCTGCGCGAAGACGAGCGCGTCGGGCGTCTTCAGCACGCCGACCTGGTTGCCCTCGTCGTCGATCAGGCGAACCTCGGGAACGCGAATGCGCTCGTTGATCCTCGTCGTGTCCCGCTCGGGCGGGCGCCGGTCGAACCTGCGGGGAACCGGCACTAGCTGTATCGAACGCGCGTCAAGCGGCTAGGAGTCGCGCTCTTGAGATTTGCGTGGCTGCAAGGCGGGTGAGTATAGCTCCCCACGCAGGCCGTCTGTGAACTTCTCGACAGTGCTCGCGCCGTCCTCGCCGCCGCGATGCGCGCGCACGGAGACGGTTCGCTCCTCGAGCTCGCGCTCGCCCACGATCAGCATGTACGGGAGCTTGCGCAGCTCGGCCTCGCGAATCTTGCGGCCGACCGACTCGTTGCGCTCGTCGAGCTCGACGCGCACGCCGGCGGCGCGCAGCTCGTCGCGAACGCCCGCCGCGTAGTCGTTGAAGCGATCGGACACCGCCAGCACGATCGCCTGCACGGGCGCGAGCCACAGCGGCAGCTCGCCCGCGTAGTGCTCGAGCATGATGCCGATGAAGCGCTCATAGGAGCCGAACGCGGCGCGGTGGATCATCACCGGCGTGTGCTCGGAGTTGTCGGCGCCCGTGTAGGAGAGCCCGAACCGCGCCGGCATCGAGTAGTCGAGCTGAACTGTTCCCAACTGCCACGAGCGGCCGAGCGAGTCGGTCATGTGCATGTCGATCTTCGGGCCGTAGAAGGCGCCGTCGCCAGGGTTCAGCTCGTACTCGAGCTCGGCTTCGGCGAGCGCCGCGGCGAGCTTCGCCTCGGCGCGGTCCCACATCTCCTCATCGCCGATCCGCTCCTGCGGGCGCGTCGAGAGCTCGAGGCGCACGTCGAGGTCGAACAGCCGATACGTCGCGAACGCGAGCTCGAGACAGCCGCGCACCTCCTCCTGCACCTGCTCCTCCGTGCAGAAGATGTGCCCGTCGTCCTGCGCGAAGTGACGCACGCGCAAGAGGCCGTGCAGCACGCCGGAGGCCTCGTCGCGGTGCAGCAGACCCGGCTCGTAGTAGCGCACGGGCAGGTCGCGGTAGGAGTGGCGCGTGCTTCCGAACAGGTGCGCGTGGCCGGGGCAGTTCATCGGCTTGACGCCCATCTCGCGCTGCTCGACGTCGAGCGTGAACATGTTCTCGCGGTACTTGCCCCAGTGACCCGAGGTCTTCCACAGCTCGGCGTCGAAGATCAGCGGCGTCTTCACCTCGCTGTAGCCGCGTACGCCGACCATCTCGCGCGAGACGCCGACGAGCGTGTTGAACACGGTCGTACCGGCGGGCAGCCAGAAGGCCGAGCCTGGCGAGACCTCCGAGAAGGTGAACAGCCCGAGCTCGCGCCCGAGCTTGCGGTGATCACGTTCCTTGGCCAGCTCGATCCGCTGCAGGTGCTCGTCGAGTTCCTTCTGCGTGAAGAACGCCGTGCCGTAGATCCGCGTCAGCATCGTCCGGTCTGAGTCGCCGCGCCAATACGCGCCGGCGACCGATTGCAACTTGAACGCGCCGACCGACTTCGTGCTCGGCGCGTGTGGGCCGCGGCAGAGGTCCGTGAAGGGGCCGTTCGTGTACAGCGAGACGCTCCGAAGGCGGCGCGGCGGGTGCCCGTGCTCGGCCTGCGCGACGAGGTCGTCGATCAGCTCGACCTTGTACTCCTGGCGCTCGGCGGCGAACCGCTCGCGCGCCTCGGCGGGGCTGACGTCGCGCCGCTCGAACGGCTCGCCGGCTTTGACGTGCTCGCGCATCCGCGCTTCGATCGCGGGGAAGTCGGCGTCGGAGACGCTGACGCCGTCGGGGAACTCGAAGTCGTAGTAGAAGCCGTCGGCGATCGGCGGCCCAATCGAGATCTTGACGCCGTCATACAGCTCGAGCACCGCCTCGGCGAGCACGTGCGCGGTGTCATGGCGGATCAGCTCGAGCGCGCGCTCGCCGCTGCGGCTCGTCACGATCGAGATGTGCGCGCCGTCGGGCAGCGGCCGCGAGAGGTCGCGCAGCTGCGGTCCTTCGCCGGCCTCGGGATGACCGACCTCGACGGCGAGCGCGGCGCGCGCGAGGCCGGCGCCGATCGCGGCGGCGGCGGCGGCTCCGGTCGCGCCGTCGGGCAGCTGCAGCGGCTTGCCGTCGGGGAGTGTCACGGTCACGCTCATCTCAGCGGTGCAGGCTATCCGGCGGGCGCGGCGGCGCGTGACGGCACCCGCGCGCCGCAGACGATCGTCAGAAACACGTCTGTAGACGATCGTCTGCATATGCGAACATCGCCGCATGTCCGAGAAGGCGCGCGAGTCGATCACGATCACGCTGTCGCCGGCGCAGATCGACTTGGTCGTGCGCGCGGCCTCGCGCGGGAACGCGCCGAGCATCTCTGCGCTCGTCGCCGAGTCGCTCGCCGAGCGGCGCCGACGGACGAACGGGAGGAGCGCGAAGGCCGGCGGGAACAGTCGTCGTCCCTCGCGCGCGAGCGCGTCGCTCGCGCGCGGGTATCTGCCGAGCGACACCGACGACCCGCGCCTGTCGCGCTCGCTGCTGCGCGGCCTGTCGCTGCTCGCCGGCTTTGGCGACGACGGCGGCGAGCGCGGAATCGTCGAGCTCGCGGACGAGCTTGGGATGAGCCCGAGCACGGCGCACCGCTACGCGCTGACGCTCGTCGAGCTCGGATTGCTCGAGCGCCACCCGCGCACGCGCAAGTACCGCCTGCCCGCGGTGTAGCCACGACATGGCGCGCGCGAGCTCAGCCGGGCGCGCGAAGCAGCTCGGGGCCCTCCTCGGCCGCGCCCGGCTTGTTCAACGCCGGGTTCGCCGGCGAGGCGCTCAGCCGCGAGGCGGGTAGCGGCCCGCACAGCGCGAGCGCTTCCTCGGCGTCGAGCTTGCCGTCGAGCCACGCGCGCCGTGCGTCGGCGTCGGCGAGCACGACCGGCATCCGGTCGTGGATCGCCGCGGCGACCGGGTTGGACGCCGAGTCGCACGTCAACAGCACGACGCTCTGGAGCCACTCGCCGCCGACCTTCGCCGGCGTCCACAGCGCCGCGAACGCGAACGGCGCGCCGGCGTCGACGCGGAACAGGAACGGCTGGCGCGGCTGGTCACGCCGCTCCGGTTTGAGCCACTCGTAGTAGCCGTCGGCGATCTGCAGCGCGCGTCGCGAGCCGCGGCCGATCAGGTTGCGGTAGGCCGCGCGCTCGGTGACGGTCTCGATCTTCGCGTTGATCATCTTGTGCGCGACCTTGACGTCGTCGGCCCACGTCGGGACGAGTCCCCAGCGCAGCAGCCGCGCCTCGGGCGCGCCCTTTGGCGCGACGATTGCGAGCACCTCTTCGGTCGGCGCGATGTTGTACCGATGCGTGCCCGCCTCACCGGGGAACGGCACCTTGAACCGTTCGTTCAGTTCCTGCACTCCGGCGGTGTTCGTGTAGCGGCCGCACACGCCAGTCGAGGATACGGCGCAGCCGGCGATGACTACCGGCTGCCGATCGCGGCGTCGCGACACGTGGCGCCGCGCTGCGCCGTGCGCCCGCCTCAGGCTCGCTGCTCGACCAACGGCAGCGCGCGCTCGATCGAGCGCGTCAGCGATGCGTGGACGATCGGCGCGACGCCGGGGATCGGCGAGGCGATCCGAATGTCGTAGATGAAGCGCGTGCCGCCGGAAGGCGTCGGCGCGAACGTCATCGTGCCGACGTGGCCGCGCAGCGGGCTGCCTTTCGTGATCCGGTAGACGATCCGCTCGGAGGGCACGAACTCGGTGACGGTCTCCTCGAACGGCGGCAGCGGACCGATCTGCAACTGGCGCACCGAGGCGACGCCGTTGCGCTGCTCGGCGCCGTCGCGCAGGCGCGTGACCTTCGCGCCGAACACCTCGGCGAGGTTCTCGTGCTCGGCGAGGTGCGCGAAGATCCGCTCGGGCGGCTTCGCGAAGTCGTGCTCGACGTGGACGTGATGCGCTCGCACGCGCCGCAGCGTATCCGGCTCGGTGCGCGATCGCCCCCCGCATCGGCGCACCTACACCGCGCAGGGTCGTGAACGCAGGTCGGCGCCGACCTCGGTGATCCCGGCCGAGGTGATCTTGATCCGCGTCGGCACGTTGCCACGCTCGAGCAGCTTCACGAGCACCGACTCGCCCTTCGTCTCGATCCCCGAGCGCAGTGGCTCCTCGAAGGCATCCGCGCGCAGCGTCTCGGCGATCTGCACGTACACGTGCTTTTCGGCGCGACCGTCCTGCACCTTCCAGCGGTACGTGTCGCCGGGACGCGGCGCCTTGATCGGCGTCGGACCTCCGATGATCGTCGGCTTCTCGGGCGCCTGCGGCATCAGCCGAGGATCGCGCGCACGCGCGAGCGAGGACAGGGCCACCTGGCCAGCATTCCCCGCGCCCGCCTTGGCCACGCGCTCAAGCTCCCCGATCGCGCATCGCGAACGGCGGGTTCTGCGAGCGGGCGACCGGCGCGGCGACGCCCGATACGCTTGCGCCGTGACCCTGCATCCGCTCGCCGAGCGCTTCGCGTCGGTCATCGGCGAGTACGAGCGCGGCCGCCCCGACTACCCGCCAGCCGTCATCGGCGCGCTCGCCGCCGAGCTCAGGCTGAAGCAGGGCGCAAGCGTGCTCGACCTCGCGGCCGGCACCGGCAAGCTGACGCGCGCGCTGCTCGCCGGCGGTCTCGACGTGGTCGCCGTCGAGCCGCAAGCGCCGCTGCGCGAGCTGCTCGCCGCCAGCGTCGGGGCCGAGCGCGTCCGCGACGGCCTCGCCGAGGCGATCCCGCTCGACGCGCGCTCGGTCGATGCCGTGACCGTGTCGAACGCCTTCCACTGGTTCGACCACGCGCCGGCGCTCGCCGAGATCGCCCGCGTACTGCGGCCCGGCGGCGGCCTCTGCGTCGTCTGGACGATCCCCGACTGGGGTGGCGCCTCGTGGGCGCACGAGCTCGGCGCGATGATGGCCGCGCAGCGCCCCGAGCACCCCGGCTTCGACGGCCCACCGTGGCAGGACGCGGCGCGCGCGAGCGGCCGCTGGACCGAGCCGCGCGAGGTCCGCCTGACGGTCGCGCGACCGGCGAATCCAGTGCAGATCGTCGACCACATCGCGTCGATGAGCTGGATCGCGGCGATGCCCGAGCCCGAACGAGCCGAGCGCTTGGCGCAGATGCGCGCGCTGATCGACGCCGGCGAGACGCCCGCCGAGCTGCCGATTCACTTCGTGCTCGGGCTGACGTCGCTGCAAGCGTGACGATCAACGAGCCGAGCGGCCGTAAGAAGAAGCTCCCCGCCGGGGTCGGGTAGGAGTAGGGCACTCCGACGCGCGAATCGCCGGTCGCTCGCCTCGCGCGCGAGTCACGACTCCGCAACAGCTTGGTCACCGGAAGGCAACCAGCGCGCACCTCACACCGACGAGGCTACGGCTGTGGCGCCGCGTCACGCCGCGGCGGTTCACCGACAACGATCAAGGGAGAAGCACGCATGCGACACAAGTGCATCGTTCCGGCGCTGCTGGCGGCGCTGGCCGTCTCGGGCGGGAGCGCGATCGCCGCCCAGTCCCCGTCAGCCGGCGTGGCCCCGACGCTCGCGAAGGCGAGTGAACCTGCCACGACGACGCCGATCAAGCACGTCGTCATCATCTTCCAAGAGAACGTCTCGTTCGACCACTACTTCGGCACGTACCCGAACGCGGCGAACACCGACGGGCAGAAGTTCAAAGCCGCCAAGGACACGCCGGCCGTCGACGGGCTGACGCCCGCGACCGACCCGTCGCTGCCGCCGAGCCTTCGCCACAGCACGAACCTGCTCTTCACCAACCCGAACGCGGCGAACCCGCAGCGGCTCGACAGCAACGCGACCGGCCTTCCGGGCGACGCCGGCGGGCAGCTGACGTGCGACCAGGACCACAACTACTCCGACGAGCAGCAGTCGTTCGACGGCGGCGCGATGGACCGGTTCGTGCAAAGCGTCGGCACCGCCAGCGGCAACTCGCCGTTCGGCGCGCCGTGCAACCCGAACACGGTGATGGACTACTACGACGGCAACACGCTGCCGGCGCTGTGGAACTACGCGCAGCACTACTCGATGAGCGACGACTCGTTCGGGACGACGTTCGGTCCGTCGGCTCCCGGCGCGATCAACCTCGTCGCCGGCGACACCGGCGAAGTCGACACCTCGCACATGGCCAACAGCCCGTCGATCTCGACCTCGACCTCACCCGACGCCGACCTGACGGTCGACGGCAACGGCGGCTACTCGCTGACGAGCGACGCGCAGCCCTACTGGGACGACTGCTCGACGCGCGACGCCGTCGCGATGAAAGGCACGAACATCGGCGATGCGCTGAACTCCGCCGGCCTCTCGTGGGGCTGGTTCGAGGGCGGCTTCCGGCCGAGCACGAGCTACACCGAAGCGCTCGCCGCGACCGGCAAAGCAGGTCAGCCCGACAGCACGTTCACACCTGACCAGTTCTCGTCCTACTTCTCGAACGCCGAACATCGTCCGGCGCACTCGAGCAACCAGAACCTCTGCAGCGCCGTTCACCCGGTCGGCGTAGCGCTCGGCGGCACCGGACAGTGGGGCTACAAGAACGACTACATCCCCCACCACGAGCCGTTCCAGTACTACGCCTCGACCGCCAACCCGCACCACCTGACCGTGCCGAGCGTGGGCGGGCAGGACACGCTCTCCGGCCTCGAACAGATCGGCAAGGACACGCAGGCGTACGTAGGCGGCGCGCCGCAGTTCAACACGCCCAACCACCAGTACGACACGAGCGACTTCAACCAGCTCGTCGAAGCGATCAACCGACGCGAACTGCCGGACACGGCGCTTCCCGCCGTCAGCTTCCTGAAGGCGCCCGGCTACGAGGACGGCCACGCCGCCTATTCCGAGCCAGCCGACGAACAGCAGTTCATCACCGACGAGATCAACGCGCTGATGCGCTCTCCCGACTGGAAGAATACCGTCGTGATGATCAACTACGACGACTCCGACGGGTGGTACGACCACGTCTACAGCGGCGTCACGAACCCGTCGCTGTCGCCAGCCGACAACCTCACCAACACGCACCTCAACGTCTCCGGCGAAAGCACGTCGGGGCAGTGCGGCGGCAATCCGCAGGGCACCGGCGAAACGCCGACGCCGCTCGCCGGCGAGCAGGGTCGCTGCGGCTTCGGCCCGCGCCTGCCGCTGCTCGTGATCTCGCCGTTCGCGAAGAAGAACGCCGTCGACCACAACCTCTCCGACCAGGCGTCGATGATCAACTTCGTCGAGCACAATTGGAACCTGCCGGGGATCCTCGGCTCGGCCGACCAGGTGCTCGCCGGCAAGGACGCCGGCGAGGGCGTGCCGTTCGACCTAGCCGGGATGTTCGAATTCGAAGGCAAGAAGAACGGGAAGCTGTTCCTCAACCCGACGACCGGGCAGAGACAGCCATAGGCGCGAGCGACATTTGCGGTTAGAACGCGCCGCCAGATCGGGCGTTTGCGAACGACGGTTGCTGAAGTCCCGCTGCGCCGCAAGGCTGCGCGGTCGGGCTGAAGCGCTCGCACGCCCGATCAGCTGCGCGTAGAACGAGAGCCCTGGGTGCCGGTCGGCGTCAGAGTGCAGTCGCCGTCGCTGCACGATCGCTCGAGCCGGCCCGCTGAGACGATTTCGATCAATCCTGCAAGCCAGCACGTCGGACAGCCACGAAGCACAACCATCCCCGGGATCGTGAGCAGCAGCACAGCGGGGCCGTAGCTCGCAGCCAGCACGAACCCAGAGCCGATCAGCCCGAAGCCGACCGCACCGCGCACGAGATGGCAAGCGACCGATGCGCGGGCGAGCGTGCCTCGATTACGCCCTGGCGTCATCGCCGCCTCGTCGTCCGGGTATGACACGCGTCGCTGTGAGCTGCGAGCGCAATGCCTCGCGTCCGCGATGCAGGCGTGACTTCATCGCGCCACGGCTGAGACCCAGCGTGTGCGCTGTCGCTGCTCCGGAAAGGCCCTGAATGTCGCGCAGAACGAGCACGGCACGCTGCTCGGCCGGGAGCTCTGAGATCGACTCGACGATTCGCTCGATCTCGAGGCGCACGAGCGCGGCGTCTTCCGCGGAGGGCTCAACCGAGGAGGCGGGCACGGGCCAGCGAAACGTGACGCGTGATCTGCGGATGCACTCGTTGCGCACGATCTGAAACATCCACGATGCGAGCGCCGCGGTGGCGCGCAGCGTGCCGATCTTGCGGTACAGGACGATCAGAGCCTCTTGCGCTGCGTCCTCTGCGTCCTCGGGCGTCGAGCAGAGCATGCGAGCAAAGCGCTGGACGTGTGCGTGCGAGTCGCAGACGAGCGTCGTGATCGCACGCGTGTCGCCTTGCTGCGCCGCGCTGACGACCCGCTCGGTGGGCCAGTAGTCGGCGGCGCGGCTCATCGCGCACGCCTTGAGCGCACGATCAAGATGCAGGCGCAGACAACGACGGCCGCCGCGATCAAGTAGATGACGATCATGATGCTTGCTGTCCTTTCGGGTCGAGCTGGTGTCGATGCGTGCAGATAAGAGCGCGCCGTCGCAAAAAGGATTCTCGGTGTCGGTCGACCCCTGGCCAGGCCGGCGACACGATCGACGGACCCGAGAATCTTCTACCGACGTCGTCGACGTACCAACGGGCACGACACGACCGCTCGGGCGTTCGTACGGCTACCGTCGAGAAACCCGAGTTCCGCGGCGAATGGGAATCCTCCGCGTGGGCAGTGGTTCGGGAGGAGAATTCCCTGTGGGTTGTATGGGACGGAGCCGCCTCCAACGTGGCGGTAGTAGGTCAGATGCTGCGGTCCGAGCGTCCCATGGATCTGCGCGACCGCGACGTCCGGCGCACCGGGGACGCTCGGCACCAACGGGACATCGATGTGAAGGAGACCGCCGAATGGTGGCGCCGCGGCGAGTAGCGCTCCTGTGAACACGATCTGCGCATAGACGGGCGCTTCTCCGGCCGCGTAGAAAAGCAGCGAGATGTGGCCGTCTCGTGTCGGCGCGCGTAGCACGGCGAGCGTCGCACGCTCCACGATCACCTCTCCGCCGATCGCGATCTCCGCGAGAACGCTTCCGTAGCCCATGCGAGCCTCTGCGGGGCAGCCTTCGGGTCCGAGAACTTCTAGCGTCCCCGCCGAGCACGTGGCGAGACCCAGGCCACTGAGAGTTACCCCAAGGTCGCCGGGATAGCGCAGGTCTACTTCGGTCAGCGGTGGCGGCACCAAGCCCGTGGTGGACGCGATGTCGAAATCAAAGCCGACCGTCGTGCCCTGGCCGAGGTGCTCGGGTGTAAGACCGACCGAGAGCTTCAAAGACTGCGATGCCTGTGCCGTGCCCGACAGGCCAACGCAGGCGAGTGCGATCGCGATGGTCGCTTGGCCTCGGCGCACGGTGTCTCGCGGACTCTCGGGGCCGAGCGTCAGTAGACGAGCGTGCCCGTTGTTTGCACCTCGACGCTGTAGGTCTCGCGGTCGAACACGCCATACAGCCCTCCGTGACCACGCGCGTGCGCGTAGCGGCCGCTTCCGCCGTCGATCACAA
>DATHND010000127.1:0-8449 GCA_035486335.1 Solirubrobacteraceae bacterium | reverse complement strand
GAGATCACCGAGGGCACGATCACGTTCAAGGGCGAGGACATCACCGCGGCCGAGCCACACGAGCGCGCCCGCGCAGGGTTGTTCCTGGCGTTCCAGTACCCGGTGTCGATCCCGGGAGTGTCGGTCGCGAACTTCCTGCGGATGGCGATCAACGCGAAGCGCGATGAGCCGATCCAGGTGAAGGAGTTCCGCGTCGACCTGCAGCACGCGATCGAGCTGCTCGACGTCGATCGCGCGTTCACGTCGCGCCACCTCAACGACGGCTTCTCCGGCGGCGAGAAGAAGCGCGCCGAGATCCTGCAGATGGCGATGCTCAAACCGGACATCGCAGTGCTCGACGAGACCGACTCGGGGCTCGACATCGACGCGCTGCGGACGGTCGCCGAGGGCGTGCAGAAGCTGCACGACGAGCAGGGCCTCGGCGCGCTGATCATCACGCACTACCAGCGGATCCTGCACTACGTGAAGCCCGAGTTCGTGCACATCCTGATGGACGGCCGAATCGTGCTCGAGGGCGGCGTCGAGCTCGTCGAGCGCCTCGAGCGCGAGGGCTACGACCAGATCCGCCAGGAGGTCGGCAGCGGTGTCTGAGGTGGCGACCAAGCCCGGTCGCCATCGCGAAGCGACGCTGTATCGGGCGCTGCACGGCGCCGGCGCGGGCGATGGGCGCACGCTGGAGCAGCTGCGCGAGGCCGCGCGCGCGGCGTATCAGAGCGCGGAGCTGCCGGTCTGGCGACGCTCGGGCTTCTGGACGACGAGCCTCGAGCGCCTCGAGCTCGACGCGCTCTCGACGGAGCCCTCGCCAGCGCCGGAGGGCGTTCCGGACGTCGTCCGGCGCACGCTGCCCGAGCGCGCGCGCGCCGGGCGGATCGTGCAGAGCGCCGGCAGCGTCGTGCACGTCGAGCTCGACGCGGAGTTGCAGAGCCGCGGCGTGATCCTGTGCTCGCTAAAGGACGCGTTTCGCGACCACGCGGAGCTCGTCGCGCCGTGGTTCTCCAAGCGGCTGCCGATCGACCGCCACAAGCTCGAGGCCGCGAACGCCGCGTTCTGGACCGGTGGCGCGTTCCTCTATATCCCGTCGGGCCTCGTCGTCGAGGACCCGTTCGAGATCGTCTACGCGATCGACGGGCCGGGCGTCGCGCAGTACGGGCGCACGCTCGTAATCGGCGCGCCGACGAGCGAGTTCCGCGTGCACGAGTACGACCTCGCGGAGGACTTCGAGGGGCAGGCGCTGCACGCGGGCGCGTTCGAGCTGTACCTGCAAGACGGCGCGCGCTGCCGCCTGGCGCAGGTCCAGGACTGGGGCCGCGGGGATGTGTTCGACGTCTCGACGCGGTTCGTCGGGATCGGCCGCGACGCATACTGCCACTGGCTGCCGGCGCTGCTCGGCGGCGCGCTCGTGCGCCAGCACCTCGAGCTGGCGGTGTCGGAGCCGGGCGGCGAGATGGCGTTCCGCGGGCTGTTCTTCACGGAGGAGCGCGAGCACCTCGACGTGTTCGCGGTCGACCTGCACGAGACGGGCCCGTCGGGCGGCGACGTGCACTGGCGTGGCGCGGCGAGCGGCGAGAGCCGCGCGAGCTTCGAGGGGCTGATCCAGATCGACCCGGGCGCGCAGCAGACGCATACGTACCTGCAGATCCACTCGATGATGCTCTCGCCGAAAGCGCGCGTCGACGCGATCCCGTCGGTGCTCGTCTCCTCCGACGACGTGTCGGCGTCGCACGGCGGCACGGTCGGCGAGCTCGACGAGACGGCGATCTTCTACATGCAGTCGCGCGGCCTCGACCGCCCGGCGGCGGTGCGCGTGATCGTCGAAGGCTTCTTCGAGCCGCTGATCGCGCAGCTCGAAGACGAGCCGCTCGAGCAGCTCGTTCGCGCGAAGGTCGCCGAGAAGCTGGCGGCGGCGCGCGAAGACATCGAGGCGTATGCCGTCAGTCGCTGAGCGCACGCTCGGGGTCCGCGCCGACTTCCCGATCTTCAGGCGGCGCCCGGGCGGCCGCGAGCTGGTCTACCTCGACTCGGGCGCGACGTCGCAGAAGCCGCAGGTCGTGATCGACGCGCAGGCCGAGCACCTGCGCAGCCACAACGCGAACGTGCACCGCGGCGTGTACGCGCTCGCGCAGGAGGCCGACGCGGCATACGACGAGGCGCGGCGGCGCGTCGCGGCGTTCGTCGGCGCGGCGCCGCGGACGACGATCTTCTGCAAGAACGTGACCGAGGCGATCAACCTCGTCGCGTACTCGTGGGGACGCGCGAACGTCGGAGCGGGCGACGCGGTGCTGATCACGCAGATGGAGCATCACGCGAACCTGATCCCGTGGCAGATGCTGTGCCGCGAGCGCGCCGCCGAGCTGCGCTACCTCGAGGTCGACGAGCACGGCGAGCTGTCGCTGGCGCAGCTCGACGCGGAGCTCGCGCGCGGCGACGTCAAGCTGGTCGCGTTCGCGCACGTCTCGAACGTGCTCGGCACGATCAACCCGGTCGCGGAGATCGCCGCACGCGCCCGCGCGGCCGGCGCGACGACGCTCGTCGACGGTGCGCAGGCCGTTCCGCAGATGCCGGTCGACGTGGCGGCGCTCGGCGCCGACTTCTACGGCTGGACGGGGCACAAGGCGCTCGGGCCGACCGGCGTCGGCGTGCTGCACGGGCGCGCGGAGCTGCTCGAGGCGATGGAACCGTTCCTGACGGGCGGCGACATGATCGCGTCGGTCGACTTCCATTCGGTCACGTGGAACGAGCTGCCGTACAAGTTCGAGGCCGGGACGCCGCCGATCGCCGAGGCGGTCGGCCTCGGCGCGGCCGTCGAGTACCTCGACACGCTCGGCATGGAGCGCGTGCGCGCGCACGAGCGCGCGCTGACCGCGTACATGCTCGAGCGCCTCGTCGAGGTCCCCGGCCTGCGCGTCGTCGGGCCGCCGGACGCCGAGCGCCGTGGCGCGCTCGCGTCGTTCACGATCGACGGCATCCACCCGCACGACGTCGCCGAGCTGGCCGATCGCGGCGGCGTCTGCATCCGCGCCGGCCACCACTGCGCGCAGCCGCTGATGCGCTGTCTCGGCGTCGGCGCGACGGCGCGCGCGTCGCTCGGCGTGTACAACGACGCGGCCGACATCGACGCGCTGATCGACGCGCTGCAGGCCGGGCGCGAGATCTTCGGACTCTGAGCGGCAGGCACAGACCAGATGGACGACCTGTATCGCGACTACATCCTCGACCATTACAAGCGCCCGCACAACTTCGGCGAGCTCGATCCGCACGACCTCGAAGCGCTCGAGCACAACCCGCTGTGCGGCGACGAGCTCGGCGTGCACATCCGCGTCAAGGACGGCCGAATCGAGGACCTGCGCTTCCACGGCCACGGCTGCGCGATCTCGCAGGCGTCGGCGTCGATCGCCTCGGAGGAGCTGAAGGGGATGGAGCTGAGCGAGGTCGGCCGGCTCGACGCCGACTGGATGATCGAGCTGCTCGGGATCCCCGTCTCGGCCACTCGGCGCAAGTGCGCGCTGCTGAACCTGAAGGTCGTGCGCGGCGCGGTTACGGGCGACAACGCTTGGCCGACGTGATCGCCACCGCCGAGCGCTGAGTCATCTCGCATCGCCGGCCGCACGATATGACCATGATAATATGACTATGGTCATGGCAACGCGCACCGTTTCGGCAAGTCAGTTCAAGGCCCAATGCCTAGCGATGCTCGACGAGATCGCGGCCACCGGCGAGGAGATCGTCGTGACCAAGCGCGGCCGAGCGGTCGCGCGCGTCTCGCCTGCGGCCGAGCCGGAGAGCTTGCGCAACTCGGTCACGTTCAACGTGTCCGATGAGGAGCTCGTCGAGCCGCTCGACATCGGGTGGGACGCCGACACGAGGTGATCGTCCTCGATACGCACGCCTGGCTCTGGTGGCTCACCGCACCGGAGCGCCTGTCGACACAGGCGCAGGAGGCGATCGAACGAGCGCCGAGCTTGGGCGTATCGACATTGAGCGCGTGGGAGGTTGCGATGCTCGTCGTTCGCGGTCGCATCTCGCTCGACCGCGACGTGAGCCTGTGGGTCGGGCAGGCGTTCGCCGATCCACGAGTCGAATCGATCGCACCGAGCGCCGACATAGCCGTCGCGGCGGGACTGCTCGATGCGCGGACCTTCCCGGGCGACCCGGTCGATCGGCTGATCTACGCGACTGCGCGCTCGACCGGCGCGACGTTCGTGACACGCGACGAGGCGATCCGCTCGTTCGATCCCGTCTCAACGCTCTGGTGACGGGCGCCGCTCTCGGTACAATTCCTACTCCAGCGCACTGGATTCGCGCAGTCCCGGCGCACAAGGATCTGAAAGCCCCCGCTAAGGAGTCGCATGGCAACGATCGACCGCACGAAGATCACCAAGCCCAGCCCGATCGTCGAGGACGACCAGGGACAGCTGCACGCCCGTCAGGGCATCTCGCGTGAGGTCGTCGCCGAGCTGTCGAAGATCAAGGGCGAGCCCGATTGGATGGCCCAGAAACGGCTGAAGTCGCTGGAGATCTTCGAGCGCAAGCCGATGCCGAACTGGGGCCCGGACCTGAGCGGCTTGAACCTCGACGACCTCGTGCTCTACTCGCCGCCGACGGCGGGCCGCTTCAACAGCTGGGACGACGTCCCGGCGGAGATGAAGCAGACGTACGAGGACCTCGGAATCCCGCAGGCCGAGCGCGAGCACCTCGCCGGCGTCGTCGGCGTGTGGCGCCAGGAGCCGGTGTACGAGGGCCTGAAGGAGGAGTACGCGAAGCTCGGCATCCTGTTCTGCTCGATGGACACGGCGATCAACGAGTACCCGGAGCTCGTGCAGAAGTACTTCATGAACAAGTGCGTGCCGCCGCAGGACAACAAGTTCTCGGCGCTGCACGGCGCCGTCTGGTCGGGCGGCTCGTTCCTGTACGTGCCGAAGGGCGTCAAGGTCGACCTGCCGCTGCAGGCGTACTTCCGCATGGAGGGCGCCGGCGAGGGCACGTTCGAGCACACGCTGATCGTCGCCGACGAGGGCTCGGACGTGAACTACATCGAGGGCTGCACGGCGCAGACGTACTCGGTCAACTCGATGCACTCGGCCGTCGTCGAGATCTTCGTCCACGAGGGCGCGAAGGCGCGCTATACGACGGTGCAGAACTGGTCGAAGGACGTCTACAACCTGAACACCAAGCGCGCGGTCGTCGACGCCGAGGGAACCGTCGAGTGGGTCGGCGGGTCGATGGGCGCGAAGTACGTGATGCTCTACCCCGGCTCGTTCCTGATGGGCGAGGGCGCGCGCGCCGACCACCTCAACGTCGGCGTCGCCGGCAAAGGCGTGCACAAGGACACGGGCGCCAAGGTCGTGCACCTGGCGCCGAACACGACGTCGAACATCCTCGCCAAGTCGATCTCGAAGGACGGCGGGATCATGGGCTACCGCGGCTTGGTCAAGATGGGCAACAACTCGGCCGGCTCGAAAGCGCGCGTGCAGTGCGACGGGCTGATGATGGACGGCGAATCGAAATCGGACACGTGGCCGGACATCCAGATCCAGAACCCGCACGTGACCGTCGCGCACGAGGCGACGGTGGGCCGGATCTCCGATGACCAGCTCTTCTACATGGGCTCGCGCGGCTTCACCGAGGACGAGGCGGCGGCGATGATCGTCAACGGCTTCATCGAGCCGGTGACGAAGGAGCTGCCGATGGAGTACGCGGTCGAGCTGAACAGGCTGATTCAGTTGGAGATGGTCGGCAGCATCGGCTGAGAGGCGCGATTCGCTGCGCGTCGCGGCGTCCTCGATCGCTCGTGTGCAGAGCACACTTCGCTCACTGCGTCCTTGCGACGCTTGCGACTCTCACCTCTCAGCGGCGCAGTTCTAGCCACCGATTCGAGCCGTGCGCGCTCCTGTTGACACGATCGCCGCGCCGCTGTTCCCGCGGAAACTGCCGTGGGTCAACGCGCCGGCGGGCGGGCAGGTCAGCGTCATCCAGCGCGATCGGCCGATGCTCGTCGAGTTCTGGGACTTCTGCCGTGCGAACTCGATCAGGACGCTGCCGTACGTGAAGGCGTGGTACGAGCGCTATGCGGCCGACGGGCTGCGCGTGATCGGCGTGCACTGCCCGGGCTATGAGCTCTCGTACGAGGAGTCGGCCGTGCGCGCGGCTGTCGCGCGGCTGGAGATCGCTCACCCGGTGCTGATCGACTCGGAGCTGGAGCTGTGGAGCGAGTACGAGAACGAGGGCTGGCCCGCGCGCTACCTGTTCGACGGGCGCGCGCGCCTGTTCGAGTACCGCTACGGCGAGGGCGGCTACGAGGAGACCGAGTTGGCGATCCAGCAGTTGCTCGGCGTCGAACGCGAGCCGCTCGCGCCGCTGCGTCCCGAGGACGCAACCGGCGCCGCGCTCGTGGCGCCGACGGTCGAGCAGCCGGGCGCGTACTCGGGCCCGTACGAGGCCGGCGGCGTATGGGCCGTGCTCGACGGCGCCGGCACCGTGCGCGCACGCGACGCGGAGGCGGGAACTCAGGCGGAGCTCACGATCCACGCGCCGGGCGCCTACCCGTTGATCGAGCACACGCGCCACAGCGCGGGCGTGCTCGAGCTCGTGCCTGACGCCGGCGTGCGCTGCGTCGCGACGTGCTTCACGCCGGGCGTCGCCTGAGCTGCGGCGACGCGCCTGCGATCAGACGCCGGCGGGGGCGGCGCGCCGCCGCGGCGAGAGCTCGGCGCGCGTGCGGTCGAGCAGCAGGCGCTTGACCGTCGGCGGGCCGGTGTCCTCGACGAGCACGCACGTTCCCGGCCAGTAGGCGCTCTCGCCGGGCGTGTCGGTGAGGAAGATCGAGTCATACGTCCAACAACCGCAGTTGACGAGCCGCGCTCCCGGCGCTCCGCCGGGGCTGGCGGGCGGCCGATTCCACTCGCGTACGTCGTCGCCGGGCAGCGGGCCGGTCCGGTGCGTGTGGCCGAAGACGACGTGCGAGTCGGCGAGCGAGAGCCGCTCTGCGACCTCGCCGATCGCGCGCAGTCCGGCGCCGCGCAGCTCGCCGAGCGAGACGTCGGCGCGCAGTGGGCCGATCCCGGCGCGGTTGAGCGCGCCGACGGCGAGCGGAAAGCCGCGCACGAGCGCGCCGGCGCGCAGTCGCGCGAGCAGCGCCGCGCGGCGGGAACGGTTGCGCGTGCGCGAGCCCACCTGCGCCCCGTCGCCGCCGCCGTCGAGCGCGCGCCACGCGTTGACCGTGGCGATCCCATTGAGCGCGTTGCCGGTCTGCGCGTCGCGCGCGACGGCGTGCCGCCACGAGTACATCGGCGCGGTCACGGCCTCGTAATCGCCGACGCTCTCGAATGTCCGCGCCGGACGCCCGAGCATCCGGCCCATCACGCCGACGCTCAAGCGCTCGATCGTCGGCACGGTCAGGTGGCAGTCGAGATAGTGCCCGTGCATCGCGTAGACATCCGCACGCAACCACAGTCCGGGGTAGGCGAAGCGCGTGCGCGCGGGCGCCGCCCACTCAGCCAGTCGCCGCACGATCGGCGACGTCTCCTCGGGCTCGAGCAGTTGCTCGAGCCCGAGCGGCGCCGCCCGCGGCAGCTCGGCGCGCAGCGTCAGCCACGGATCGATCAGCGCATGGTCGTGGTTGCCGGCGACGAGCACGAGCTCTCGACCGGCGAGCGCGCGCCCCAGGTCTTCGAAGAACGGCCGCGCGACGGCGAGCGCGTCGCGCGCCGGTCCGTGGCGCAGCTCGAGCACGTCGCCGAGCAGCACGACGCGGTCGACGCCGCCGATCGCGCGCAGCAGCGGCTCGCGCAGCTCGGGCCGGCGCAGCAGGTCGGCGCGCGAGACCGAGCCGAGATGCAGGTCGGAGAGGACAAGCGTGCGCATCTCAGACGACGTGTCGCGGCGCGCTGCCCGGCATCGGCCACGGCGAGCAGCCCGCGTGGCGCTGCGCGCTCAGCTCGCCCCTGCCGTCGCGGCTTCGCGAATCGGCTTCGGCAGCATGAAGCGGACGTCCTCGTTGATCACGTGGAACTCCGAGACATCGCTCACGCCGCGGTCGCGAAACAGCTGCACGAGCTCCTGGACGAGGTTCTCCGGCGCGCTCGCGCCGGAGGAGATGCCGACGACGCGAGCGCCGTCGAGCCACTCCTCGCGGACCTCGTCCGCACGGTCGATCAGGTGCGCCTCGGCGCCGCACTCGCGCGCGACCTCGACAAGCCGGACCGAGTTCGACGAGTTGCGCGAGCCGATCACGAGCAGCAACTGAATCTCGGCGAGCATCTCCTTGACCGCCCACTGGCGGTTGGAGGTCGCGTAACAGATGTCTTCCTTCTTCGGCGCGTAGATCTCCGGGAAGCGCCGGCGCAAGGCTGCGATCGTCTCGCCGGTCTCGTCGACGGAGAGCGTCGTTTGCGTCACGTAGGCGAGCTTGGCGCCTTCCGGGAACGAGAGCCCGTCCACGTCGGCGGTCGAC
>DATHND010000126.1:0-13942 GCA_035486335.1 Solirubrobacteraceae bacterium | reverse complement strand
GCTGAACTGCACCGCGTGCGTGATCTCGTGGATGCTCACCCACAGCACCAGATCGTCGCGGTCGACATGAAGATTTCGCGCCGCGATCGCGAGGTTCGGCGCGAGCAGCAGGAGGCGCGGCGACTGCGGCTCGCCGAGCAGCGACAAGTCGTACTGGCCGAGCACGCGCTGCGAGAGCACGCCCGTCAGCGCGCCGACCTGCGCGCCGAGCAGGAAGCCCGACGCCGTCCGCAGCGGGCCCGCGAGCGGTCCCGCGCCGGCGCCGAGCCGCTCGCTCAGGCCGCCGAGCAACGGGCGCATCGTGCCCAGGTTCGCCGCGATCCACGCGCCGCGGTCGACCGCCTCGAGCGCCGGCAGCTCGGTCGGCTGCGGCAGGCCGCTGTACTCGCTCACGCGCCGCGCGAACTCGTGCGCGCGCGGTTGCACCGACGCCGCCCTGACGCCGCCCGGCGGCGGCGACCCGGCGACGCGCTCGCCGATCCGCTGCGCCATGCGCCAGTCGATCACGTCCACTCACCCAGCGTAGCCCCGCGGGCTCATCGTGCGGTAACGATCGCTCCGGTGGCGCCCAACTCGTCGCCGATCGCGCATCGTGCCCCGAGAACGCGCCAAATCGCTCGACTCTCGGCCTGAGCGCTCGTATCCTTGGATGGTGCCTGCCTCGCGAACCGCGCCCGAGCCCGCCGTCGACCGCGCCGACGCGTCGGCGGGCGACGCCGCGTTTCTGCGCCGCGCCGAGGTTCGCGACGTGCTCGCGTGGGTGCGCCTGCTCGTCGATCCGCACGACGCCGCCGCCGTCGTGCGCGCGCTGGCGCGCCCGCCAATCGAACTGCGCCAGGCGCACCTAGCTCGCGTGATCCAGCTCGCGCGCCGGCGCAAGCTCGATCTCGTCGCCGGGCTCACCGCGGCGACCGAGTCGCCGCAAGTGCCGCCCGAGGCGCGCGAGCGGATCGAACGCTTCGCCGCGCTGCACCGCAGCGCGCGCGTCGGGCTCGAGCGGCTCGAGCCCGACGCGTTCCTGCTCGAGCTGATCGAGCTGCTCGGCACGCCTGGGCGCTCGCTGCTGGCGCCGGCCGACGCCGCCGAGCGGCGCGCGAGCCTGCAGCGGCTGCGCGACCTCGCCGGCGAGCTCGTCCGCGCGGAGCCGCAGTCGAGCTCGCGCGAGCTCGCCCGAGCGCTCGCCACCGTCGTGCCCGAGGCGCGCGGCGCGATCGCCGCCGGCGACCGCGAGCCGCCGGCGCACCTCAGCGCAGTCGCGCCCGCCGGCGATCGCTCGCGCGACGAGCTGCTCGAGGAGCGCTTCCAGCGACTGCGCGACGACGTGCTCGACAGCGTCGCGAGAATCGGCGGGCGTCTCGGCGAGTTGCGCCTCGACACCGAGCTCGACGTCTCGCACGGCATCGTTCGCTATCTCGAGCTGCTGAAGCTCGCCGCGCTGATGCAGCGCCCCGACGGGCAGCCGCTCGAGGAGGCGCTCGATGACTTCAACGCGCGGCTGCTCGCCGCCGCGACGCCGCTGCAACGCGAGATCTTCCAAACCTCCGCGCTCGACGACTCGCTCGTCGAGGGCGCGCACCCGGGCCTGCGCGAAGAGCACTCGCTCGATCCGTTCCTGCCGCGCAAGGGCGTCGGTCTGGCGCTGTCGGCGTCCGACATCGAGACCTACCGCAGCTGTCCGCTGCGCTACAAGTTCGCGCGCGTCCTGCGGATCCCGACCGAGCAGACGCTGCACCAGCGCTTCGGCATCGCCGTGCATCAGGTGCTCGAGCGCTTCCACGCCGGCGATGACGAGACGCTCTCGCGGCTCAACGAGCTGCTCGACGGCGGCTGGCGGCGCGCCGGCTTCGGCGACTCCGAGCGCGAGCGCGAGCTGCTCGACGTCGGGCGCTCGGCGCTCGCCCGCTACCACGCGCGCCTGCGCGAGCACGACTCGAGCCCCGTCTGGTTCGAGCGCTCCTTCTCGTTCCGGCTCGGCCCGCATCACCTGCGCGGACGCGTCGATCGCGTCGACCGCCTCGCCGGCGACGGCGGCGACGAGTACGAGCTGATCGACTACAAGACCTCGCGCCCGAAGACGCCCGAGCAGCTGCACGACGACGTTCAGCTCTCGCTGTATGCGATCGCCGCACGCGAGGACTGGCAGCTGCCCAATGCGCGCGCCGCCTACTACTACGTGCTCGACGACGTAAAGGTGCCCGTGCCGTGCGGCGAGCGCGACGAGGCGTCCGTGACCGAGACCGTCATGGCCGTCGGCGACGGGATCCTCGCGCAGGAGTTCGAGCCGACGCCCTCGCACGCCGCCTGCTCGATCTGCGACTACCGAATCGTCTGCCCCGCCGCCGAGCGCTGATCACATGCTCTCGCGCCCGCGCTGGCGCAGGAAGCGCTGGAATTCGCGCGCGAGCATGTCGCCCGACGGGACGTCCTCGCCCGCGCCGTCCTCGTCGCCTTCGGCCGCCTGCTCGAGGCGTTCGACGAACGCTTGGATGTCGGGGTCGCTCTGCACCGCGAGGCCGACCTGGCGCTCGTAGTCGGCGGCCGCCGACTCGAGCTCGGAGACGTCGACCGACACGCCGATCAGCCCTTCGACGCGGCGCACGAGCGCGAGCGCCGCCTTCGGGTTGCTCGCCGCCGCGACGTAATGCGGGACGCCCGCCCACAGGCTCGCCGACGGCAGCCCCGCCTGCGCGCACGCGTGGTGCAGCACGCCGACGATCCCCGTCGGACCCTCGTAGCTCGAGCCGTTCATGCCGAGGCGCTCCATCAGCGCCGGATCGGTCGCGTGGCCCGACAGCGACACCGGGCGCGTGTGCGGCACGTCGCCGAGCAGCGCGCCGAGCGAGACGACGACCTGCACGCCGAGCGCCTCCGCGAGGTCGACGATGTGGCCCGTGAACGCACGCCAGCGCAGCGACGGCTCGACGCCCTGCACGAGCACCACGTCGCGCGGCGCGCGCGGCGCCTGCGCCTCGAACACCTCGACCGTCGGCCACGCGATCTCGCGCTCGTTCTCGTCGTTGAAGCGCACCGACGGGCGATTCGACTGGAAGTCGTAGAACTCCTCCGAGTCGATCCGTGCGAAGCGCCGCGCGCGCAGCGCCGACGCGAGGAACGACACCGCGCTCGACGCCGCGTCGCCCGCGTCGTTCCAACCCTGGAACGCGCACACCATCGCCGGCGCCCTCAGGCCGTCCGGACGGCGGTCCCAGATCAGCGGCTGCACCGAACCACCGTACATCATGGAACGATCGCCTCCGCTACGTGTCCACCCGCTCAGATCTCCGCATCCGCGCGGATTCCGATCGCGCGTCCGCGGCGGCGCCCGGCGCCCGGCGCCGACGCGGGGTGGAGGTGAGGGACACTCCGAACTTCGGAGCCGATAGCAGACGTATATACGCCGTATAGACGATTGCTATCGGCAGTCGCAGAGGCGAACACATCACCGGGCCGCCTGACGCTTTCGCGGCGGTCAAGCCGCGCAGCTCTGATGCCGATGCAGCAGGTATGAGCGAGATCGGCGCAGTGACCGCCGAGAAGACCAGCAACGAGGAGCCGCCCGACGCCGCCGTCGCTGGTGAGCAGTCGAGCACCGGCCTCTATCCGCCGCAGCGCACCGGCCGCTCGACGCGGATGATCGGCGAAGTCGTCGTCGACCTCGGCTTCGCCGACCGTCAGACGGTCGACGAGGCGGTCGAGACGGCGCGCGCGCAGGGGCGCCCGACGGGGCTCGTGCTCGTCGAGGAGGGCGTGCTGCGCCACGACCAGCTCGCGCGCGTCGTCGCCGAGCGGTTCGGCCTCGACTACGTCGACCTCGCCGTCTACGACCTCGACATGGGCGCCGTCAACCTGCTCGGCCACGACGCCAGCAAGCGCTACCAGGCGGTCCCGATCGGCTTCGGCGAGGACGGCGCGGTGCTGCTCGCGATGGCCGACCCGACGAACGTGCTGACGATCGACGACGTCGCGATGATGACCGGCCGCCGCGTGCGCCCGGTTGCGGCGTCGGTCGAGGACCTCAACCTGCTGCTCGCGCGCCTGACGCGGATGGAGGACTCGATCGAGGACATCGTCGACGAGCAGGTCGAAGGCGACGAGCAGGAGAGCACGCTCGTCGACGAGGCCGACAACGACGCGCCGATCATCAAGCTCGTCCACTCGATCGTCGCGCAGGCGATCCAGCAGGGCGCCTCCGACATCCACGTCAACCCCGAAGAGGGCGATACGCGCGTGCTGTTCCGCGTCGACGGCGTGCTCGCGCCGGCCGCGACCGTCAAGCGCAAGATGGCGATGGGCGTCGTCTCGCGGATCAAGATCATGGCCGACCTCGACATCTCCGAGAAGCGCCTGCCGCAGGACGGGCGCTTCGGCCTGACCGTCGACGGCCGCCGCGTCGACATCCGCGTCGTCACGCTGCCGCTCGTCTACGGCGAGGGCGTCGTCCTGCGAATTCTCGACAAAGGCACCGTCGTCCACGGCTTCGACTCGCTCGGCATGCCGAGCGACGCGCTCGCGCAGTTCAGCGCTGCGATCGCCAGGCCGAACGGCGCCGTGCTCGTCACCGGCCCGACCGGCTCGGGCAAGTCGACGACGCTGTACGCGGCGCTCAACGAGCTCAACGACGGCGAACGCAGCATCCTCACGATCGAGGACCCCGTCGAGCAGCGAATCGCCGGGATCAAGCAGATGCAGATCGCGCCGAAGGCCGGCGTCACGTTCGACGTCGGGCTGCGCTCGATGCTGCGCGCCGACCCCGACGTGATCATGGTCGGCGAGATCCGCGACTCAGAGACCGCGCACATCGCCGTCGAGGCCGCGCTGACCGGCCACCTCGTGCTGAGCACGCTGCACACGCGCGACGCGCCGAGCGGGCTCGGCCGCCTGATCGACATGGGGATCGAGCCGTTCCTCGTCTCCTCGGCGGTCGACTGCATCGTCGCGCAGCGGCTCGTGCGCCTGCTCTGCAAGCACTGCAAGAAGCAGCAGAAGCTCTCCGACGCCGTGCTCGCCGAACACGGCCTCGACGGTGTTCAGCCGCATGAGGCCGTCGGCTGCTCGCGCTGCGGCGGCAGCGGCTACCGCGGGCGCGTCGGCGTCTACGAGGTGATGACCGTCTCCGAGCGGATCCGCGCGCTGATCCTCGAACGCGCGTCGGTCGACGTGATGGTCGCCGTCGCCGTCGGCGAGGGCATGCGCCGCCTGCGCGACGACGGGCTCGAGAAGGTTCGCGAGGGCCTCACGTCGGTCGCCGAGGTCGAACGGATGACGACGAGCCTGCTCTAAGCGGCTATCCGCCGATCGCGCGGCGGCTCGACACAAGCAACGAGATCCGCAGCGCCCCGCTCGGGAACGCTTCGCCTACGAACGAATACGCTTCGTAGCGCGCGCCTTCGTAATAAACCGTCCCACGGTCCGGCACGTGCGCGGGGCCTGGGTCGAGCGTGCCCATCACCTGCTTTGAGCCGACGCGCAGCAGTGCATCGGCTCCGGTGAAGCGCTGCACGAGCTTCACGTAGCCCGCATCGTCCTGGATCGCGAACGAGAAGCGCCCGACCTCGCGCCCGCCGCTGCGAACCGTCCCGTGCACCGGCGCGAGCACGTACGGGCCGCCGAGGTCGTACAGCAAGCGCTGCGTGCCGCTCGGCTCGACGGCGTGCACGCGCACGCGCACGACGTGGATGTGCGCCGCGAAGAAGCCGACGATCGCCGCGCGGATCGCCGCCGTGTTGCGTTCGGCGACCGCCTGCTGGAACGCGTGGCTCGCTTCGATCTCGTGCAGCGTCGCGCGCACGTACGCGCTGCCCGCCTCCTCCTGGTAGATCCGTTCGCCGACGTGGCCGAGCGCTTCGACGCGCGTCTGCGCCGCCGAGCCCGGGCAGCTCAACCCGGCGGACGGGACGAGCAGCACGATGCGCAGCGCGCCCGTCGGGAACAGCGAGCCCGCGAGCGAGGCTGCCTCGTACCTCTTTTTCCCGACTTCGACCGGTCCGCTGGGCGGGATTCGCGCGGGCAGTGCACCACCGGCGAGCGTCGCGGCGATCGTTCGCGCGCTCGATCCGCTCGTCCCGACGCCGCTCAGCAGCACGACCTCGGCGCCGGTCACCTGACGAGTGACTTGCTCATAGCTTGCGCTCGCCTGCGTCGAGAGGACGAAGTGCGCGTCGGTGCCCGCGATCGGACCGCGCACCGGCGCGATCGCCGTGCCCGAGCCGGCGCTCGCGAACAGACGACCGCCTTTGACGATCTCGATGCGCACGATCTGGCCGGCCTGCAGCGCGCGCAACGCGGCGCTCGTCGCGCCGGCGTCGTTCGCCGAGATCGCCTGCGCGAGCGCGGCGGAGCCCTGCACGCGGTGCACCGCCTCCTGCACGTCGGCTCCGCTGGAGGCCTCGCGGTAGATCCGCCCGCCAACCTCGCCGAGCGCGCTCGCGACGTGCGCCGCGCAGCCGCCGCCGCTCGTCGCGATCGGCGGCGTCGGCGTGCTCGCCGAGGTCAGCGTCAGCGTCGCGATCGTCGCCTCCGCGCCGCGCTTCGACGAGCTCGAACCGCACGCCGCGAGCAGCGCCGCCGCGCCGAGCGTGGCCGCGAGCAGCGCGATGCGCTTGACGCGCTTCATCGCACCAGCGTAAGCGCGACGCCGCTCGCGATGCGGCGCGACCGGCGCGCGCGGACGATTCCTCAGCTCGCCCGCGCGACGCCGTTGCCGTGTCTTCGCGTCCCTACTTCGTCTTCGACTTGCTCTTCGACGTCGGCTTCTGCTTGGAGCCCTTCTTCGCCGAGCCCTTCTTCGCCGACTTCTTGCCGTTCGCCAGCGGCGCCGGGTTGAAGCGGTTGTAGCGCGAGTCCCCGTCAGGCTTGCAGCCTTTCGGTCGGCCGAGGTCGTACGGTCCGGAGATCGCCTGCACGATCTTGCCTTTTTCGAGGTACGCGTACGCGACGGTCAGCAGCGCGTCGACGCGCGGCTCGGCGCACAGCTTCGCGCCGATCGAGAACTGGCCCGTGATCGCCTCGTAACCGGCCGACGTCGAGCCGACGCAGTTCGCCGCCCATCCCGGGATTTCACCCGAGCACGAGAACGTGTCGGCGAGTTCCTTCTTTTCGACGCTCGTGACGATCGGCGGGCTCGAGACGCCGGTCACCGGGATCTGCGATTGCAGCTGGTAGCCGGTGATCGGGCCGTTGCAGTAGAACGTGTACTGAACCTGCTGTTCTTCGCTTCCCGGCACCGGCTGGCCGCCGGAGATGCTGCCGATGCAGCCGTAGTTGTTCGGGTTCGATTCTTCGGCCTGACTCAACGCCGGGCTCGCGAGCGACAGGGCGGCCACGCCCACGATCGCGGCCAGCCAGAGCGTGGCCTTTCGGTGAGCGTTTCGAGATGCGTGCAACGGGTTCTCCGTTTCGTGTTCGTGGGACGTTGGATCGGGTGTGGGTCGATGCTTCGTGCGTCAATGCAGGAGCGCTTCCAGGCTCCGCTTCGGTGAAGTCGGGTCGAACGCGACCGCCGAGCGCGCTCCGGCCTTGGCGAACGGCGAGATCAGCAACGCTCCGGCCGGCGGCGTCGTGACGAGCGTGCTCGACGCCGAGCCGGCCGGCAGTTCGGCGCTCGTCGGATCGGCGACCGTCGCGTACGTGACGACCACGAGCCCGTGTTCGGCATACGTGCTCGTCGCCGTGATCGTCGCGATCGCCGCCTGCACGAACTGGCTCGCCGCGGCGATTCCGGCGGGCGTCCCCGGCGTGCACGCCGCTCCCGCCGCGCCTTCCGGGCACGACGGCTGGACGATCGTGTGCAGCGTCGGCGGCGCGCCGCCGACCGTCGCGCGGTGTTCGGCGAGCGCCGCGTCGCTCGCGAACGCGCTTGCGCTGAGCGCCGACCAGTTGCTCAGCAGCGTCCCCTTCGGGATCAGCTGGCCGGTGATGTACGCCGCCGCCGCCGCGTTCGACGTCGCTTCGTTGAACGAGAAGCCCGACAGCTCGATCAGCCAGACGCTCGTGATTGGCGGCAGCGTCGAGGCGCCGCCGCGCGTTTTCGTCGACGTCGGCGATTTCGTTTCCGATTCGCTCGCCGGCGCCGGCGTCGTGCTCGCAGGCGCCGGTTTGCTCGGCGTGCTCGCCGGCGCCGTGCCCGTCGCCGGCCTCGCCCGCGGAGCTCTCGCCGGCGCCGGCGTCGGCGGTGGCGCTGTCCTCGCCGGCGTCGCGGCCGGCGCCTGCGAGCGCTCGCGCGCCGCGAGCGACGCGATCAGCGCCGGCAGCTGCTGCACGACGCCGCCGCTGCCGGCCAGCGACGCCGTCGGCGCTGGGCCGATCGCCGCGCCGACGCCGACGCCGAGCGTCAGCATCGCGACCGCGAGCGCCGCGCTCGCCCGGAACGATGGCAGGCGCGAGCGCCCGCTACGCGGCGCTTCGGATCGCTCAGGGGAGGGCGGGGTATGTCCGGCGGAGTCGTCCATTGCGCATAAAGCTACTTATCTCGACAATATTTATCAACATTATGGTATGTTCGCCGCCCCGGCGGTCACGACTGCGCGCTTGCAGCCGGCGGCCGTGCGTTCAAGAACTCAGAAACGGAGCAACTCGCAAATGAATCGAATCCGCCGTCTCTCCCTCGCCTTCGCGGTGGCGGGCGTGCTCGGGGTCGCGGCGCCCGTGGCCGCGTCGGCGATCACGACCGTCACGATCAGCGGCGCCACCGCCTCCTATCCGCTCGTCTCGCTGCTCGCGTCGAAGTACGTCAAGACGCACCCCGGCAAGGTGAAGTTCAAAATCACGCAGGGCGGCGCGCAGATCGGCATCAACGACGTCGCCGCGGGGCGCGTCTCGATCGGCGACGTCTCACGTGACCCGATCGCATCTGACCCGGCCGGCCTCGTCTTCTACCCGATCGCCAAGTACGGCATCTGCGTGATCACGAACAAGTCGAACCCCGTCGCGAACCTCAGCGCCTCGCAGGTGACCTCGATCTTCACCGGCAAGACGATCAACTGGAGCCAGGTCAGCGGCGCGACCGCGACCGGCCCAATCGACCTGATCAGCCGGACGTCGGTCGCCGGCGTGCTGACCAACTTCCAGACGCTGTTCCTCGAAGGCAAGAAAGTTTCGACGAAGGCCGCCGAAGAACCGTCCGAGGGCCTGCTGCGCGCGAAGGTCGAAAGCGACCCGAGCGCGATCGGCTTCGTCTCGAACTACCAGTCCGACAAAGGCACCGTCAACGCGGTCGGCTACAACGGCGTCCAGTGCAACCACGAAAACGTCAAAGCCGGCACCTACGCCGGCACGGCGCGCTTCTACGAGGTGACCAAAGGCAAGGCGACCGGCGCCTCCTCGCAGTTCATCGGCTGGATCGAGAAATCGGCGGCCGCGAAGAAGATCGTCAACACGCAGTGGCTGACGATCTGAGTCGCGGTTGCTGGGGCATCTGAAGCATCCGTGGCCTCTTGGAGAGCGACTCCGACAGCCGTGGCCCGACACCCGCGCCGAGCGAACGCTCGGCGCGGTGTCGTTGCTCGTCTGCGCGCTCGTCGTCGCGATGGTCGTGTTCGTCGCGATCCACGCGTGGCCGATCTTCCAGCACAACGGCCTCTCCTGGCTCGGCTCCGGCAGCGACGTCGGCCGCCAGCTCGCGGCGATGCAGAACACGACGCAGCACCCACCGCCGTCGGCTTACCACCTGCGCGCCTGGCCGCTCGTCTACGGCACGCTGCTGACCACGGGCGTCGCCGTCGTGCTCGCGCTGGCGATCTCGATCTTCTCCTCGATCTTCATCGTCGAGCTCGCGCCGGCGCGGCTGCGGCGGATCGCGATCCCCGTGATCCGGCTGCTCGCGTCGGTCCCGTCGGTGATCTACGGGCTGATCGGCATCCTCGTGCTCGTGCCGTTCGTCGGCAACGATCTGATCACGACCGCACAGAAGGAATCGGTCCAGAACGTCGTCGAGCTGACCGGCGCCGGCCTGTCGGTCACCGCCGTGATCCTCACCGTGATGATCACGCCGATCATGGTCGCGCTGATCTGCGAGGCGCTCGTCTCGGTTCCGAACTCGTGGCGCGAGGGGGCGATCGCGCTCGGCGTCAACCCGCTGCGCGCGATGCTCGCCGTCACGCTGCGCGCCGCGCGCCCGGCGATCGTCGCCGCCGCGGTGCTCGCCACGGCGCGCGCGCTCGGCGAGGCGATCATGATCTCGATGGTCTCCGGCTCGCGTGCGTTCGCGCCGAAGCCGGTCGACGGCCTCGTCTTCCTGTTCGAGCCGCTGCGCACGCTCGCCTCCGGGATCGTCGACTACCGCGAAGGGATCGGCGCGCCCGCGCTCGGCGCGTCGCTGTACGCGTGGGCGTTGCTGCTGCTGTTCGCCGCGCTCGTGCTGTCCGTCGGCGGCTACCTGATCAAGCTTCCTTTGCGTCGCTATCAGGTGCGCGGGTGAGCGCGGTCGGCGAGTGGCGGCCGGTGACGGTCGCGCCCGGCCCGCCGATGCAGAGCGGCGGCGGCAGGCGCTCCTCGCCGCTGTCCTGGCGCTGGGTCGACCGGCTCGCGCTCGCGTTCGCGTGGAGCGCCGGGATCGGGCTGTGCCTGATCTCGGCCGCGATCGTGCTGTACATGGGCTACCGCGGGATCGAGTACCTGCGTCCGAGCCTGCTCGTCCAGCGCCCCGCCGTGAGCACCAGCCAGAACGGCAGCGGCGGCTTCCTCGACCCGCTGATCGGCACCGCGCTGCTGACCGTGATCGGCATCGTGCTCGCTGTGCCGCTCGCCGTCGGCGGCGCGATCTGGATCGCCGAGTACGGTCGCCCGACGTGGCTCGCGCGGATCGTCGAGTCGAGCATCGAGATCGTCGCCGGCACGCCCGACATCGTGATCGCGCTGTTCGGGCTCTCGATCTTCCAGCTCGGCCTGTTCGCGCCGTTCTCGTTCCGGGCGTCCGGCGGCGGCGTGTTCGGCAAATCGTTCATCGCCGCCGGCGCGATGATGTCGCTGATCGCGCTGCCGCCGCTGTTCACCGCCACGCGCGACGGCCTGCAGGCGGTGCCCGCGCATATGCGCGAGGCGGCGTTCGCGCTCGGCAAGACGCGCGTCGCGACGATTCGCCGCGTGCTGCTGCCGAGCGTGCGCTCGAACATCGCGACCGGCGTGACGCTCGGGATCAGCCGGATCATCGGCGACACGGCGATCATCGTGCTGCTGCTCGGCGAAACGCTGCGCCTGGACCCGCAGGGGTCGGTACCCGGCGTCGGCCTGCTGCGCGGCACCGGCTCGACGTTGACGAGCTACGTCTACGGCAACTCGCCCGCCGGCGAAGGCGCCGCGCCGCAGAAGGCGTACGCCGCGGCGTTCGTGCTGCTGATCTTCGTCCTCGCGCTCAACCTGATCGTCGATCGGATCGGCCGCGCGCCACTTTACAACACGCCCGAACCTCGCTAATCTGATCGCTTCGATGGAGAAAGTGTCCGATAACTCCGGTGCGGAAGGTGCTACATGACCCCCGAGGAGCTGGTGCTCGACCCGCCTTCTGACGCGCCGGCGGACCGACCGGCCGATCCACGGCAGGCCGACCCGCGCGTGCTCAGCATCGCGGACGCCGGCGCCGCCGTCGCCGACGCGCCGGTGCCGCCCGTGCGCACGATCGTGCTCGACCGCGCGCCGGCGCCGGTGCTGCCGCCACGCGAGCGCGAGGCCGCGCGCGCCGCTCGCGCGAGCGCCGGGCCCGAGCGCCTGCGCCTGGAGGACGTCAGCATCGGCTACGGCGCCAACCGCGCCGTCAAGTCCGTCTCGCTGTCGATCCATCAAGGCGAGGTGCTCGCGTTGATCGGCCCGTCCGGCTGCGGCAAGACGACGCTGCTGCGCACGCTCAACCGCCTGACCGAGTTGACGCCGAGCGCGTCGCGCGCCGGGCGCGTGCTGCTCGACGGCGAGGACATCCACGAGATCGCCGACACGACGCTGCGCTCGCGCGTCGCGATGGTCTTCCAGCAGCCCAATCCCTTCCCGATGTCGATCTTCGACAACGTCGCGTTCGCGCTGCGCGAACAGTCGCGCAGGCGACCGCGCCGCCGCGAGCTCGAGCCGCTCGTGATCGACGCGCTCCGGCGCGCGGGCCTGTACGAGGAGGTCGCCGACGATCTCGACCATCCGGCGCTGCGCCTGTCCGGCGGCCAGCAGCAGCGCCTGTGCATCGCGCGCGCGATCGCGCCGCGCCCGGAGGTGCTGCTGATGGACGAGCCGTGCAGCGCGCTCGACCCGATCTCGACGGGCACGATCGAGCAGCTGATCGGCGAGCTGCGCCGCGACCTCGCGGTCGTCGTCGTCACGCACAACCTGCAGCAGGCGCGGCGCGTCGCCGACAAGGTCGCGTTCATGTACCTCGGCGACCTCGTCGAGTACGGCACCACCGCGCAGGTGTTCGACCAACCGCGCGCGGCGCGCACACGCGACTACGTGCGCGGGGCGTTCGGATGAGCCGCGTCGAGCAGCGGGCGCCGTCATGCGACCGCGCGTCCTGAAGCGAGCGGTCGCGATGCTCGCCTGCGCAGCCGTGACGATGACGTTCGCCGCGTGCGAGAGCACCGAGCACGAAAGCGCGCAGATCGAACGCGAATCGCGCGCCGCGCGCGCGGCCGAAGTTCACAAGGAACAGGCCGCCAAGCAGCGCTCGCGTGGGCGTACGCGCGGCGGTCGCTCGCACACGACGCGCGCCGGCGCGCACGGCGCCGCGGTGAGCGGATGAGCGACGTCAGCCTGATGTCCGTGCCGTCTGACCAGGACGCAGCGACCTGCGCGCACTGCGGCGCCGCGCTCGTCGCCGACCAGCGCTACTGCCTCTCCTGCGGGCAGCCCGCCTCGCCGGTCAGGCTCGCGTTCCTCGACGTGCTGCAGAACGACCGGGCGGTCGGCGTCGCGCCGGCGACGCTCGAGCTGACGCCCGCCGGCTACGCGCCGCGCGCCGACCGATCGGAGATCGGCCAGCGCGGCGCGAACGGCTGGCTGCGACGCAACACCGGGCTGCTCGCGCTGCTCGGCGTGCTCGTGCTGTGCCTGATCGCCGGCCTGCTCGTCGGCCATTGGGTCAGCCAGGGCAACAAGGCGCCGGCGAAGCAGGTCGTCGAAGTCAAGGGCCTGTCGGGCCTCGCCGCCGCGCCGGCCGCCGTGGCGAGCACGAGCGCGCCCGCCGCCACGACGAGCGCGCCGGCGAGCGAATCGAAGGGAGCGGCGAAGGAAGCCGCCGAAGCCAAGCGCTCGGAAGAAAAAGAATCGAAGGTCGAAAAGGCGCCGCCGCCGGCGCCGAAGAAAGTCGCGCCGACGAAGATAAAAAAACTGACGAGCTCGAGCGGCGCACAGCACACGAAAGAAATCAACGAACTCGGCGCGACGCCGATCGAAACCGGCTGAGGCGATGTCCGAGCTGCGCCGCCGGCGCTACGAGCTCGCCGAGCGCGTCGCCGAGCTGACGTGGGATCTCGGCGGGCTGACCTACGAGATGGCGATTCGCGACCATTACCGCCTCGACGTGCTCGCGCGGCGCGCCGCCGAGCTGCAGCAGGCCGACGCCGAGCTGGCCGAGGTCCAGCGGATGCTGTCGAGCGCCGAGGCCGGCGTCCACGGCCAGTGCCGATCGTGCGGCGCTGTGCACAGCCGCGGCGCGTCGTTCTGCTGGCACTGCGGCGCCGCGCTGCTCGAGGAGGCGCGGCCGGCGGCGCTGCGCGAGGCCGGGGAGCCGGTCTGAGTCGCCTGCGCTTGGGGCGCGGAGATCTCGGCGACGCGCACATTAAGGGACTTGCTTAAGGTTCCGATGTTCTAACATTAGAGTCGTAATGGCTCCAGAGCTGGGAAAGAACCGGTATCGGCCGGGCGTCGGCACCAAGCCGCTCTATCTCGCGGGGCGCGACGAGTCGCTGAGGCGGTTCGCTGCCGTCGTGCGCGCGGCGCCCGAGCTGCCGGCGAACATCAGGCTCACCGG
>DATHND010000125.1:0-26921 GCA_035486335.1 Solirubrobacteraceae bacterium | reverse complement strand
AAGCGCGTCGCCGGCGTGCTCCGGCATACCCGTCGAGCGCCTGAACGGCCGAACGACCGACTATCGCCTCAGCGTGAAGACGCCGGTCGCGCTGATTGCGGGGTGCGCGGTCGGCGTGAACCGAACGCGCGTAGTCAGCTTCACCTCGGTCGCGTGCGCAAGCAAGCGGCGACCTTCGCGCGTGAGGCGGATCTTGACGTTGCGAACGCCCGCGCCAGAGAACGCCGCGACCGCTTGCGCGACGAGCGCCGGCTTGGACTTGCCGCGCTTCGCCAAGTGAGCGCCTGGCGGCGCCTGCCACCACTGGATGACCAGCGCCCCCGACTCGGGCGAGTCGAACGCCAGCGTGAGCCCCCCGTGCTTGAGCAGCGCCCCGATCTTGGTGGCCTTGCCGCCCGGTGTCAGAGCACGGCCGATGGCGGCTTTCAGCGCCGCCGTCGCTGCTTCTTCGCGTTTCTTGCCGGCGCTCCCTTCTTCTTCCTGTCGCTTGCTCGCCGCCGCGACTTCTTCTTCATGATGTTTCCTCGCGGCCGCTTCTTCTTGATGTCTTTTCGCCGACGCGGCGGCCGTCGCTTCTTCTTCCCGTTTCCTGGCTTCTTCAGCTACCTGCCTGGCGTGTTCTTCCGCCAGCACTTCGACCGCTGTGGTGGCCTTTATCTCGACGGGCGAACTCGGATGGACGGCGAACGTCGCTTCTACGCCGGTCATGACCAGCGAATTAGAGCCGTGCCTGCCAGTCGGGATCGCCGGGAGCCTTTCGCCCGTCAGCGTTTCATACTCATCCGGCGTTTGCGCGCTTGCCGTCTGGCTGAGTGTTGCCGTGAAGGCAGTCGCTTCTTTGTTGATCGGAGTAACCGGAGCAAGGAAAGGACCGCGCCCTTCGGCCGCTTCGCCGCCACATTCGAAGGCGATATAAGTGCCGCCGCTCGGATCGAGCAGGACGCCGACTTCGTGCGTTGCCTGATCGATGAACACAAGTTCCGCATCGATCGGTCCCGTCTCGATTTCTTCTTCTTGGGCGCCTTTTGATTTGCACTTCTGGTGGGAGCCCTTTTCCGTGACGCACCCCGTCAGCCGATATTCGGACACGGTCGAGCGCGGTCCTGTTATTTCACCTTCGCCGTGGGAGGCGGCGCAGTGCACGAGGCTTTCGAAGCCGACCATTTCGGCGTTCACCGCCCCGCTTTCGGTGGTGAACTTGACCGGCAGGCTATGGCCGGGGGTGACGAATTCGAGCACAGGCGAGGCCGCAGTCGCACTGCCCGGCATGAGCAGCGCCGCAAGAACGACGATCGCCGCGGTAACTGCAACGGCCGGATGTGCCTTCACTGCGTCAACCTCCGTTCAGATCGGAGCCGAGCGCGCTCCGACTCCGCTCCGACTCCTTAGCATACGCGAGCTCAGCCACGCGGCGCTGAGCTGACGGATTCGGAATGCCTCGGCGATCGATCAAGATATGCGCATGCAAGGCGCTAGAGCAGGCGAGCACCCCGCGACCGCGATCGAGGTCGACGGCCTCGCTCGGCACTACGGCGAACGCGAGGCGCTGAGCGACGTCTCGCTGTCGCTGCAGCGCGGACAGACGCTCGTCGTGTTCGGCCCGAACGGCGCCGGCAAGACGACGCTCTTGCGCGTGCTGGCGACGCTGCTGCGCCCGCACGCGGGCAGCGTGCGCGTGCTCGGCGAGAGCCTGCCCGGCGACGCCTGGGCGGTGCGTGGGCGGATCGGCCTGCTCGGGCACGAGCCGCTGCTGTACCGCGAGCTGACCGCGCGCGAGAACCTGCGCTTTCACGCGCGCCTGCACGGCGTCGCCGAGCCGCGCGTGCAGCAGGCGCTCGAGCTCGTCGGCGTCGAGCGGCGCGCCGAGGAGCCGCTGCGCACGCTCTCGCGCGGCATGGTCCAGCGCGTCGCCGTCGCGCGCACCGTGCTGCATGAGCCCGATCTGCTGCTGCTCGACGAGCCGTGGTCGAACCTCGATCCCGCCGCCGTCGAGCGTCTCGAGCCGCTGATCGGCGCGAGCTCGGCGCGCACGCGCGTCGTCTGCAGCCACGATCCCGGCGGCGGGCTCGCCGAAGCCGACCTCGTGCTCGGCCTGCGCGCCGGACGCGCGGTGCTCGTCAAGGCCGCCGGCGAGGTCGCGCCGGAGGAGATCGTCGAGCTGTACAGGTGAGCGCGACGATTCCGGGCGCCTCCGGAGCATCAGGCGCGCCTGGCGCGCCTAGAACGCCCGACGCCTCGGCGCCGGCGAGCGCCGACGAGCGGCAGCCCGGCCTCGGCTCGCGGCCGCGGCGCGTCGGCACATTCGCGGCCGTACGCGCGCTGCTGCGCAAGGAGCTGCTCGTCGAGCTGCGCACGCTCGAGTCGGTTCCCGGCATGTCGCTGTTCGCCGTGACGACGTTCGTCGTCTTCCACTTCGCGCTGAACCGCAACAGCGTCGACGGCGACCTCGCCGCGGGGATCCTCTGGGTGACGCTGCTGTTCGCCGCGATCCTCGGCGTCAACCGGCTGTTCGTCGCCGACGCCGAGGAGGGCGGCTTCGACGCGTTCCTGCTCGCGCCGGTCGACCGCAGCGCGATGCTGCTCGCGAAGGCGCTGACGCTGCTCTGCTACCTGCTCGTGCTCGAGTTGATCGCCGTGCCGGCGTTCGCGTTGCTGCTGCTCGGCCCGTCGCTCGGCCACGCGCTGCCTGGGCTGCTCGGAGTCCTTCTGCTCGGCGATCTCGGCGTCGCCGCGATCGGCACGCTCGTCGCCGCGCTCGCCGTGCGCACGCGCGCGCGCGACCTGCTCGGGCCGCTGCTCACGCTGCCGCTGCTCGTCCCGATCGTGATCGGCGGCGCGCGCGCGAGCGCGCCGCTGTTCGTCTTCGGCCACGCCGGCGGCCCGCCGGCGCGCTGGCTGTTGACGCTCGGCCTCTATGATCTGGTCTTCGGGCTGATCGCCTACGCCCTCTTTGACTTCCTGCTGGAGGATTAGTGGCGCCGATGTACGGCAAAGGCTTGCGTGAGCTGAGCATCGCGACCGTCGCCGTGATGGCCGTGGCGCTCGCGCTCGTCTTCTTCTGGGCGCCGCTCGAAGCCGAACAGGGCTTCCTGCAGAAGATCTTCTACGTGCACGTGCCGCTCGCGATCGTCTCGCTGTGCGGCTTCGTCGTGGGCGGCGTCTTCGCGATTCAGCACCTGCGCACGCGCGACTCGCGCTGGGACATGCGCTCGTACGTCGCGATCCACATGAGCCTGATCTTCGGCGTCGCGACGCTGATAACCGGCTCGATCTGGGCGAAGGGGTCGTGGGGCCACTGGTGGGAGTGGAGCGAGCCGACGCTCGTGTCGTTTTTGATCGTGTTCCTGCTCTACGCGACCTATCAGCCGCTGCGCTTCGCGATCGAGGACCCCGAGCGCCAGTCGCGCTACGCGTCCGTGTTCGCCGTCACGGCCGGCGCGTTCGTGCCGCTGAACTTCATCGCCGTGCGCCTTTCCAGCGAATACCTGCACCCGCGCGTGCTCGGCGCGACGTCGAACCTGCCGTGGCAGATGTCGCTGACGTTCGTCGTCTCGCTGCTCGGCGTCGCGCTGCTGTTCACGACGCTCTGCAAATACGAGCTGACCGTCAAGCACACGCGCATGCAGCTGCGCGCGCTGCGCCGCCTCGCCGAACGGCGCGACGGCGCGACGAGCGGCGCCACGTCCGCGCGCCGCGCGCGCAGCGCCGCGCCGAGCGTGCACGCGACGGCGATGACGGCGCGTCCGCCGCGCGCGGCGGGCGGCACGACCGGAGCCGCCGGCGCGCCGCGTGTCGCGAGGCCGGGCTCCTGATGGCTGGTTCGCTGCTCGCCGAGCTGCCGGCGCTGCCGCTGCACACCGCCGGCAAGTACGTCGCCGGCGCATACGTCGTGCTGTTCGCGCTCGTGCTCGTCTACGTCGCGATCATGGCGATCCGCCAGAGCCGGATCGAGCGCGACCTCGCCGAGCTGCTCGCGCGCGAGCAGGCCGCCGCGGCGGCCGAGCGCGAGCCGGCGCAGCAGGAGTCGAGCCTCGTATGAGCGGCGAAGCCGCGGTCACGCGAGCACGGATGTCCGCCTCGCTGCGCTCGCGCTCGGTCACGGAAGCGCCGACTGGATGGAGGCGCGAGCATGTCTGAGCTCCTCGCGCTCGGCGTCTCGCACAAGACGGCGCCGGTTGCGCTGCGCGAGCGCGTCGCGTTCACCGAGGCAGAGGCGATCGAGTTCGCGCGCGAGGCGACCGCTACGGCTGACGTGCGCGAGGCGGTCGTGATCTCGACGTGCAACCGCACCGAGGTGTACCTCGTCGTCGGCGATCCCGTGCGCGCCGAGTCCGACGTGCTCGGGCTGCTCGCGCGCCGCGCGTCGATCCGCCCGACGGAGCTTGCCGAGGCGATCTACTCGCCGCGCAACTGCGACGCCGCGCGCCAGCTGTACCGCGTCACCGCCGGCCTCGACTCGATGATCGTCGGCGAGGCCGAGATCCAGGGTCAGGTCAAGCGCTCATACGAGGCGGCGATGTCCGCCGGCTGCACCGGCCCGCTCTCCAACCGCCTGTTCGCCGCCGCGCTGACGACCGGTAAGCGCGTGCGCAGCGAGACCGGCATCGGCTCCAGCCGCGTCAGCATCCCGTCGGTCGCCGTCGACCTCGCGCTGAGCGTGCTCGGCGGCCTCGCGGACCGCCACGTCGTCGTGCTCGGCGCCGGTGAGACCAGCGAGCTGACCGCTCGAGCGCTGTCGGAGCAGGGCGCCGGGACGTTCTTCGTCGCCAATCGCCACGCCGACCGCGCGCTCAGCCTCGCACAGCGCTTCGGCGGCGCCGTCGTCGGCCTCGACGGCCTGCCCGAGCAGCTGCTCGCGGCCGACATCGCGCTCTGCTCGACCTCCTCGCCGCATCCGATCGTCGGGCGCGACGAGCTCGAGCTCGTGATGCGCGAACGCGGTGGCCGACCACTGCTGCTGATCGACATCGCCGTGCCGCGCGACGTCGAGTCCTCGTGCGGCGAGCTCGACGGCGTCAGCCTGTACGACATCGACGACCTGCAGGCCGTGCTCGCGCGCAACCTCTCTTCGCGCGAGAGCGAGACGCCGCGCGCGGAGGAGATCGTCGAGCAGGAGATCCGCCGCTTCGCGCGCTGGCTCGGACAGCTCGAGACGCTGCCGACGGTCACGGCGCTGCGCGAGCACGGCAACGCGATCGTCGAGCGGGTGCTCGCCGAGAACGCCGGCCGCTGGGAGTCGGCCTCGCCGCGCGACCTCGCGCGGATCGAGGCCGTCGCGCGCGCCGTGATGAGCCGCCTGCTGCACGAGCCGACGATCCGCCTGCGCAGCCTCTCCGAGGAGCGCGGGCACGCAACCCTCGAGCTCGTGCGCGAGCTGTTCGGTCTGCGCGGAGAGGGCGAGGACGCCGCACCGCAAGCGCAGCGGTCAGCCGAGCTCGCCGAGGTGCACGACCTGCGCGTGCCCTCGCGCGCGCGCCGCCGACGCGAGGGCTGATGCGCCTCGGCACCCGTGCGAGCGCGCTCGCGCTGGCACAGGCCGAGCTCGTCGCGAAGCTGCTCGAAGCCGCGTCGCGAGCGGACGCGGACGCGCTCGCCGGATCGGTCGAGATCGTTCCGATCGTGACGCGCGGCGACCGCGAGTCGGCCGGCGTCGACGACGCCGCCGGCGCGCTCGCCGGCGACGGCCCGCCCGGCGCGCCGCCGCCGGGTGAGGACAAGTCGCGCTGGGTCTCCGAGCTCGAGCGCGCGCTGCTGCGCGGCGAGATCGACGCGGCCGTGCACTCGGCCAAGGACGTGCCCGGCGTGTTCGCCGACGGCCTCGAGCTCGTCGCCGCGCCGCCGCGCGCAGCGGCCGAGGACGTGCTCTGCGGCGCCGCGGACTTCGACGCGCTCGCGCCCAATGCGCACGTCGGCACGAGCAGCGTTCGGCGGATCGCGCAGCTGTGTGCGGTGCGCCGCGACGTCGAGCCGGTCGTGATGCACGGCAACGTCGACACGCGCCTGCGCAAGCTCGCGCGCGGCGACGTCGACGCGATCGTGCTCGCGCGGTCGGGCCTGCAGCGCCTTGCTCGCGAGGATGCGATCGGCGGCGTGCTCGACGCGAAGCGCTTCGTGCCGGCGCCCGGACAAGGAACGCTCGCGTTGCAGGCGCGCGCCGGCGATCAGCGCACGCATGCGGCGCTCGCCGCGGTCGGCGACGCCGACGCGCTCGCCTGCCTGCTCGCCGAGCGCGCGCTCGCCGCGGCGCTCGCGGCCGGCTGCGACACGCCGCTCGGCGCACACGCGGTGATCGGTGACGGCGCGATGCGCCTACGTGCGTGGGTAGGCCTGCCCGACGGCTCTGCGTGGATCGTCGACGAGCTGAGCGGCGATGCCGGCGCACCACAGGCGCTCGCCGCCGAGATCGCGCGGCGCCTGGAGCTCGCGGGTGCGCGCGATCTGCTTCAGAGCGCAGCGCGTCAAGCTTCCACTTAGGCGGCAGGCCTTCAATCGGCCAAGGAATCGTGTGCTATGTTGTGGCCATGCGTTTGCACATAAGCCTCGGCGACGACCTCGTCAAGCAGCTAGACGAACGCGTCGGCCAGCGGCGTCGCAGCGCGTATATCGGCGAGACGCTCCGCCGCGCGCTCGATGAAGAGCGTCGATGGGACGACATCGAAGCCGGCATCGGCGCATTTGCCGGACGCGAGCACGAGTGGGACGACGATCCTGTCGCGTGGGTGCATGCGCAGCGTTTCGGCGACCCGAGCCGCGTCGGCTGACGGTTGCCGCTGCTGCTCGACACGACCGTCCTGATCGACGTGCTGCGCGACCTCCCGGTCGCCGACCGGCTGCGGCAGCTCCGCGGCGCCGACCGAGTCCCGTGGATTTGCGCGGTCAACGTCGACGAGGTGTTGCGCGGCGCACACGTCGAGGAGGAGACACGCGCCGTCCGTTTCCTGCGCGGACTTCAGATGGCGCCGCTCGGCCGAGCCGAGGGCGAACGCGCCGGTCGCTGGCGTCGGGATTTCGCGCGGCGGGGCGTCACGCTCAGCCAGGCCGACTGCCTGATCGCCGCGGCTGCCGCCGGCGTCGACGCGCGCCTGGTGACCGGCAACCCGAAGCACTTCCCGATGCCCGAGCTGACCATCGAGCACTGGCCGGTGGGCGAGTGAGCGGCAAGGTCTACCTCGTCGGCGCCGGCCCCGGCGATCCCGGCCTGCTTACGGCGCGCGCGCTCGAGCTGATCGCGCGCGCGGACGTGATCCTGCACGACCGGCTGATCGGAGCACAGACGCTCGAAGGCGCGCGCGCTGACGCCGAGCTGCTGTACGTCGGCAAGGAGGGCGGTGGCGCGTCGGTTCCGCAGGAGCGCACGCAGACGCTGATGATCGAGCGTGCGCGCGACGGGAAGGAGGTCGTGCGACTGAAGGGCGGCGACCCATTCGTGTTCGGGCGCGGGGGCGAGGAGGCGCTCGCGCTGCGCGACGCGGGGATCGAGTTCGAGGTCGTCTCGGGCGTGACGGCGGGCGTCGCGGCGCTCGCGTACGCGGGCATCCCGGTGACGCACCGCGGCTCCTCGACGGCGGTCGCGTTCGTGACCGGGCGCACGGGCGACGAGCGCGAGCTCGATTGGCGCGCGCTCGCCGCGTTCCCGGGGACGCTCGTGTTCTACATGGGCGTCCAGCGTCTGGCGCGGATCGCCGCCGCGCTGATCGACGCCGGCCGTGACGCCGGCGAGCCGGCGGCGGTCGTCGAGGCGGGCACGTTGCCGACGCAGCGAACGGTGCTCGCGACGCTCGCGACGCTGCCCGAGCGCGTCGCCGAGGCGAACGTCGGCTCGCCGTCGATCACCGTCGTCGGCGCCGTCGCGGCGCTCGCCGAGCAGCTCGCGTGGCTGCCGGTCCGTCCGCTCGCCGGGCGCACGATCGCCGTCACACGCGCGCGCGCGCAGGCGAGCGGCCTCGCGCGCCGCGTGCGCGAGCTCGGCGGCGAGGTCGTGCAGGCGCCGAGCATCCGCACGCAGCCGCTCGCCGGGCCGCCGCTCGACCCGGCGCCGTACGACGTCGTCTGCGTGACGAGCGCGAACGCCGCCGAGCGGCTGTTCGCGCGGCTCGGCGAGAGCGGGCGCGACGCGCGCGCGCTCGCCGGCGCGCGCATCGCGTCGATCGGGCAAGCGACGAGCGACGCGCTCGCCGCGCACGGCATCGTCGCCGACGTGACCGCCGAGCGCTCGACCGGCGAGGGCCTCGCCGCGGCGCTCGCCGACGTGCCGGTCACGCGCGCGCTGATCGCGCGAGCGCGCGGCGGGCGCGGTGCGCTGCCCGACGCGCTGCGCGCGCGCGGCGCCGACGTCGACGTGCTCGACCTCTACGAGACCGTCGTCGAGCCGCTCGCGCCGGAGACGCTCGCGCAGGCGCGCGCAGCCGACTACATCGCCTTCACGTCGTCCTCGACCGTACGCAACTTCCTGCGAGCGGCCGCCGTCGACGGAGCGGCGGAGGCCGTGCGCCGAGGCGGAGCCGACGTCGACGGGCGCCGCCGTGCGGGTCTCTCGCCGGACACGCGGATCGTCTCGATCGGTCCCGTCACGAGCGCGACGCTGCGCGAGCACGGGCTCGACGTCGACGTCGAGGCGACGCGCCACGACGTCGACGGGCTGCTCGAGGCGCTGCTCGCCGACGCCGCCGCGCGCGAGCCGTGAGCCCAACGCCGGAGCGCGCGCGCAAGCACGCGCTCACGACGACGCCCGGCGGCGCGCTCGGTCGCCCGCGCGTGCACCTGCGGATCGCCGACTCGACGAACGACCGCGCGCGCGAGCTCGCGATCGCCGGCGCGCCGCACGGGACGCTCGTGACAGCCGCCGAGCAGCGCGCCGGGCGTGGGCGGCAAGGGCGACGCTGGTCGGCGCCGCCCGGCAGCGCGCTGCTGATGTCGCTCGTGCTGCGCGAGCCCCCGGCGCTGCTGCCGCTGATCGCGGCGCTCGCCGTCTGCGACGTCGCCGGCGAGGACGCGCTGATCAAGTGGCCGAACGACGTCGTGCTCGCGCGCGACGAGCGCCTCGCGAAGCTCGCCGGCATCCTCGCCGAGGGACGCCCGCAGGAGCGATGGGCGGTGCTCGGCATTGGCCTCAACGTCGCCGTCGCGATCGACGAGCTGCCGGCCGAGCTGCGCGAGACGGCCGCGACGCTCGCGCGCGCGCCGAGCGAGATCGAGCCGACGCTCGCGCGGCTGCTCGACGCGCTCGCACGGCGGCTGGCCGACCCCTCGCAGGCGACGCTGAGCGCGTGGCGCAAACGCGACGCGCTGCGCGGACGCGCCGTGCGATGGAGCGACGGCGCCGGGCGCGCCGAGGGGATCGACGGCGACGGGCGGCTAGTCGTCGCGCTCGCCGGCGGCGGACGCGCGACGCTCGACGCCGGCGAGGTCCACCTCGAGCGCGTCGTGTAGCTCGCCCGCGCCGTTCGGCCTGCCGTTCGGCGGCGCCGCGCCGGCCGCGCGCGCGCTCGCCGCGGCGCCGGCGCTCCCTCCGTTGCGGGCGTTCTGCCCGCCGCCCTTGCGCCGCCGGCGCGAGTTGCGCGCGCGGCGCTTGGGGAAGTTGCGAAGCAGCTCGCGCGCGAGCGCCGGCGGCTTGCGCGCCATCCGCGTGCGCGCGCCGCGCAGCGCCTCCTCGGCCTCGGGCGTGTGCGCGAGCGCCGCCGCGAGCAGCGCGGCGGCGAGGCGGCGGTCCTGCTTGCGCGCGGCGTGGATCAGCCGGCGCGCGTTGCGTGCATGAGCGCCGCCGGCCGAGTTGACGAGCAGGCCGAGCAGACGCTTGGTCTCGGGCCAGCGCTGCACGGCGTACTCCTCGTGCACGTCGCGCGTGTACTCGGCCAGCCGCCAGATCCACGCGTTGGCCTGGTCACGGCGACCGATCCGGCGCTCGACGAGCGCGCGCAGCAGGAGCTTGCTCGCCTCGCGCCGCTCCTCGCGCGGCCAGCCGCCGACGATGTCGATCGCCGTGTCGAACGTGTCGGCGTCGCGCAGCGCCGGGATGTCGGCGAGCGCGCGCAGGCGCAGCTGCGGGTTCTTGTTGCGCTGGACCGCCGTGATCAGGAAGCGGCTCTTGAGCTCGCCGGTGCGGTCGAAGTGCAGCATCGCGCGCGCCCGGCGCCAGCCGTTCGGGGCCACGCGCGCGCCGGCGAGCGCCGCCCAGACGTGCTGCTCGCCGTAGTCGAGGTGCTCGACGGCGATCCGCCACAGCTCGCGCTCGAAGACCGCGAAGCGGCGCTCCTCCTCGGCGCAGACGGGCAGCACGCGGCGCTCGACGCGCATCCGCCGCCCGCGTCCGCGGCGGACCGGGCCGACGACGATCGCGCCGCCGCGGTAGACGTCGCGGTCGAGCAGCGAGTGCAGCGTGACGACCGGGTCGTCGTGCTTGGTCGCCGGGTGCACGAAGTCGACGACGAGCCCCGCCTCCTTGCCCGGGTGGCGGCGCGTGACGCGCCCGACGCGCTGCTGGTAGATGCGCTTGGACGCCGTCGGGGCCAAGTGCACGCAGACGGTCGCGCGCGGGCTGTTCCAACCCTCGGCGAGCAGCTGCGCGTTGATCAGCACGTCGATCTCGCCGCGCTCGTAGCGCGCGAGGATCTCGGCGAGCTCGCGCTTGCGCGTCTCGCCGGAGACGCCCTGCGCCTTGATCCCCTCGGCGCGGAACGCCTCGGCGAGGTTGTACGCGTGGCGCACGCCCGCCGCGTAGACGACGCCCGGGACGCCGTTGAAGCGCGTCTTGTAGAGGTTCGCGACGGCGAGGTTGAACGGCTGCTGGTCGAGCAGTTTCGCGAGCTCGTCCTGGTCGAACTCGGTGTCGATCTCTCCGCGGCGCAGCGGCACCTTCGCGATCGTCCGCACGCCGACCCCCGGCGAGATGCGCAAGCAGCGCAGCGGCGCGATCACGCCGCGGCGCGCCGCCTGCGCGAGGTCGAAGCGCGAAGTCTGCGTCGGGAACAGGTCGGTCACGTGGCGCGCGATCAGCGCGCCGGTCGCCGTCATGCCGATGAAGATCGGTCCCGTCCACTCGCGGATCGCCGCGCTCGTCTTCTCGCCGAGCGCCGTGTGCGCCTCGTCGCAGATCACGATCGTGTACGCGCTCGAGATCTTGCCGGCGTTGCGCACGAACCACTGGTATGTCTCGACCGTCACCGGCCCGCGCGAGGAGTCCTCGCCCTTCAGCAGCGGTTTGCTGATCCGCTTGGCGTAGCCGCGCTCGCGCAGCTCGCCGTTGAACTGGTCGACGAGGTTGCGCCTGTGCGTCAGGATCAGCACGCCGCCGGTCTGCGTCGCCTCGACGAAGCCGAGCGCCGCGACCGTCTTGCCGGCGCCGGTCGCGTGCTCGAACCAGAAGCGCTTGTCGGCGTTCGGGTCCTCCGGCTGCTCCTCTCCTTCGTCGAGCGACGTCAGGTCATCGTCCTCGCCCTCCTCGGCCCAGTCGCGCGGCTCCTCCTCGCCCTCGCCCTCCTCCTCGACGTCGTCGTCCTCGCCGGCGTCGAGATCGTCCTCCTCGTCATCGTCGTCCTCGTCGTCATCGTCGGGCGCCGCGCGCTGGATCGGACCGAGCTCGTCGTCGTCCTCGTCTTCCTCGTCGTCTTCCTCGTCCTCGTCTTCCTCGTCGTCCTCCTCGTCGGCGTCGGCCGCAGGCTCCTCGCGCGGCGGCTCGCCAGCGTCGCGCGAGTCCTCCTCGAGGCCGAAGATCTCGGCCGAGGCGAGCAGCTCGGGCGAGGCCGACGCGGCCGCGCGGCCGTTGCCGTTCGGCGCGCTCACCTGCGCCGCGGCGAGCAGTGCCGCGAGCGTGCCCGACAGCGCGTCGACCTGGTGCGCCGACAGCACCGTGCCGTCGGCGAGCTTCGGCTCGTCCTCGGAGAGCAGCCGCTCGAGCCCGAGCAGCAGCGAGAATTCGCGCCGCCACGCGGTCGACGGGTTCTTCGCCTTCGGGTCGGCCGCGAGCTCGGCGAGCGCCGCGTCGAGCGCGCGCCGGCGCGGGGTCGCCGACCCGCCCACGCGCGCGAGCGCGACCGCGGGATCCTCGCCGGTGTGCAGGAAGCGCTCGCGCACCAGCTTCTCCGCGCGAGCGATTTCGGCGGAACCTGGAATGGGCGCGGCCGCGAGGGCCACTGAGGTGGACTCGGCCATTTAGAGGCTCTGGACTTCGAGACGGAGCCGGCGCAGAAGTGGCTTCGGCGCGGCTCGAAAAAGACTGGCGTCCGGATGACGCCTTTCGCCGGTCGCTGACAGCTACCCGGCCTCTGAGTGCATCCAAGATATAGCACGTCCGCAGGCGACTCACACGCCCTCGTGCGCGGCGCGATCTGCCACGCTTACCGCGATGACGGCGAAGCGCATCTCGATCGCGGCCGCCGTGGCCGCGTTGCTGGCGCTGCTCGCGGTCGGGCTCGTGCAGCTCGCGAGCTCGTCGTCGACCGCGCCCGCCCGCTCGAAGTTGACGCTCGCGCAGATGCAGGCGCGCCTGGCCTCCTCGCCGCCGGCGCTCGCGTCGCTGCACGCGCAGGCGAGCCAGTTGCTGCCGGGCGGCCTCGGCGCGTTTCGGACGCGCCTGGCGGGGCTGCACGGAGAGCCGATCGTGATCAACAAGTGGGCGTCGTGGTGCGTGCCGTGCCGCTCCGAGCTCGGCGCCTTCCAGGCGGCGGCGGTCGCGCTCGGACGGCGCGTGGCGTTCGTCGGGATCGACTCGCTCGACACCAGTCACGCGGCCGCGCTGCGGTTCCTGCACAGCTTCCCGGTCCCGTACCCGAGCTACTACGACCGCAGCGGCGCGCTCGGCGGCGCCGTCACCGACTCGTCGTCGACGCCCGTGACCGTCTTCTACGACAGCTCCGGCGCGCAGTACATCCGTCAGGGCCCGTACCCGAGCGCGGCCAAGCTCGAACAGGACGTCAGGCGCTACGCGCTCGACGAAAAGACGGCCTGAGAGCGTGCCGGAGATCCGCGTCGACCCGCTCAGCGGGCACCGCACGATCGTCGCCGACGAGCGCTCGCGCCGTCCGGGCGGCGCGCCTGGGCTGCCCGAGAGCATGCGCTCGCAGCCGCCGATCGACCCGGCGAGCGACCCGTTCGCCGAGGGCAACGAGGACAGCACGCCGCCGGAGCTGTACGCGCTCAGGCCGGGCGGCGGCGTTCCCGACTCGCCCGGCTGGACGGTCCGCGTCGTGCCGAACCTGTTCCCGGCGCTCGCGCCGCAGGAGCACGACGACGACGCGCGCGAGGCCCGGCGGGCAAGCGCCGGCGCGGGCCGACGCGCCGCCGGCGGCGGCGCGCCGCTGCGCGGCGATGCGCGCGGCGAGCTGTTCTCCTCGATGCCGGCGCACGGCGCGCACGAGGTGATCGTCAACGGCCCGCAGCCGGTGCTGTCGCTGGCCGAGCTGCCGCTCGAGCAGGTCGGCGCCGCGCTCGACGTGTGGCGCGAGCGGATGCGCTTTCACGAGCGCAGCGCCTACGTGCAGCTGATCGTCAACGAGCGACGCGAGGCCGGCGCGTCGCTGCCGCACACGCATTCGCAGCTGTACGCGTTCGACTTCGTCCCCGCGGCGGTCGCGCGCGAGCGCGAGCGCGCGAGCGCTTATGCGACGCGCAACGTCGGCCAGAGCCTCCTCGGCGACCTCGTCGCCGAGGAGGTGCGCCTGCGCGAGCGGATCGTCGCGATCGACGACGACGCGGTGCTGATCGCGCCGTACGCGTCGCGCCTGCCGTTCCAGCTGATGCTCGCGCCGCGGCGGCCGCGGCCGCGCTTCGAGCAGGACGGACCGACCGGCGCCGCGCTACTGCACGACGGCCTGCGACGGCTCGCGCGCCATCTCGGCGCGAGCCCGCCGCTGAACATGTGGGTCCGCACGGCGCCGCGCGGGGCCGAGCAGTTCTGCTGGCGGATCGACATCGTCCCGCGCCTGACGCACCTCGCTGGGCTCGAGCTGTCGACCGACGTCAACCTCAACATCGTCGCGCCCGAGCACGCGGCGGCGCTGCTGCGCGAGGCTTGAGCGATGCGTGCGCGCCGGCACGGGACGCGCGCCGCGCAAGTCACGCACCGATACAAACGTAGATACAAACGTATATACGTTGTATTGACAATTGTGATCGCGTTTCGCGAAGCGAGCGATCACCTCCGCCTTCCTTCCCTTGCCACCCCTGCCCACCGCAGGCCGGGCCGCGGCAGGCTAGGCTGGCGCACGAATGCCGCCCGAGCAACGTTTCGTCCCGCGCTTCGCCGCCGAGCCGCCGCAGGAGGATTTGCCGTACGGCCGCTGGGCGCGGCGGCTGGCCGACGAGTTTCTCGCCGCCGTGCCGTCGCCCGGCGCCGGCGGCGTCGAGTTGGGGGCGCCGGCGGAGATCGTGTGGTACCCGGACCGCACGTGGCACGGCCGGACGTATGTGCCGGGGACGGCGAGCACGAGCGAGGGTCATGAGCTGTTCGGCTACGTGCGGTTCGTTCCGGGCGGCGATGGCGGCGAGCCGAGCGACTTCGTCGCGCACGTCGACTCCACCGAGGAGACGGCCGAGCGCAACCCGGAGTGGCAGCTCGACCTGTGCGACGAGGTGATCGGCACGTGGCGCGGGCACGGCGGCGCGGTCGCTTCGATGACGCTCGTGTGGGGGCACCCGCTCGTCTCCGGCGGGCGCATCGCGACGGCCGAGCTCGCCGATCTGGTGGTCGACCAGTGCGAGTTGAGCGGCGAGCGCTTCACGCTGATCGCGCCCGATGACTACCGCCACGACCTGCTCGAGATCAAGCTGTTCGGCGCGGGCGGTCAGGAACTGGCGCGCGAGTCGCTGTACGCGGAGGACGAGGACGCGGACGAGGACGCGGAGGAGGAGACCCGGTAGCGAGGCCTATTTGGCTTCGCTTTTTTCCTGTTGCCTGTAGCGCGCGGCTTCCTGCGCTTCTTCCTTCGCAAACTGTTCGTGCGCCGCTTTTTCGGCGGGGGTTTCAGTCGCGCCGCTCCCGTTCTTTGAGCTCGTCTTCTTGCTCGTGCCCGACGAGGACGGTTTGGTCTTCGTGTGGCTCGCCGATTTCTTGTGCGCCGGTTTCGTCCTCGCCGATTTCGACGCTTCGGCCTGCTCCCTCGCGATCGTCGCTTCGCGCTGCTTGCGTTTGGCCGTGAGTTCGGCTTCTTCCTTCCGCGCCGCGCTCGCCTCGGCCGCGCGCTGCTTTTCGCGGGCCGCGCGTTCGGCGCCTTCTTCGGCGCCAAGCGAAGCTTCTTCACGCGATCCGGCGGTCCCCGCGGCTGCGCCGCTCCCGCCGCCGCTCCCACCGCAGCCTGCGACGAGCGCCGCGAGCGAGACGAACGCGAGGACGAGCACGAGCGCGCGCAACCGCCGCCGAATGGCGTCCGGGCGCTCCTGCCGGGCCGGGCTGAATCGTGCGCCGGTCACGGGGCCGGCGGCGGCGTCGAGGTGGTCGACGTCGACGTCGCTGTGGTCGACGGCGTCGTCGTCGTGTGCGGCGCGGCGCCGCGTTCGGCTTCCTGCTGGTTCACTTCTGCTTCCCTCTTCTTCGCGACTTCTTCTCGCTGCTTGTTGGCTTCGGCCTTCAGTTGTCGTTCCTGCTCCTGCGCCTTCGCGAGCGCGCCGGCTTCGCGTTTTTTCGCTTCCTTTTCAGCCTTCTGTTCGCGCTTCTTCGCCTTCGCGGCGGCTTCTCGTTCGGTCTTCTGCGCCTTCGCTTCGGCCGCTTCTTCGCGCTTCTTCGATTCCAGCAGCGACAGCAGTTCGCGGTTTTTGTTCGCTTCGGCCGCTTCTTCCTGTTTTTCGGCCGCTCCCGCCTGATTGCTTTCTTCTGACTGACCGCCCGCTTCCGTGGCGGGGTTCTTGCTCGACGTTTCGCCGCAGCCGGTCAGCGGCGCAGCGATGCCGACCGCGACGAGGAACGCGAGCGCCGCCCGCACGGCCGCGCGACTCAGCGTCGACATTGGCGTGAAGCTAGCAGTTGGCCTATCGCCGCTCAACAAGCGACGGGCGCCCGGCGCTGGACGCGGTCTCGAAGACCGCCTGCGGATCGACACGCGGGTCGATCGCGGTCATCGGCGCGCGCGCCTTCAGCAACGTCTCCTCGTACTCTTCCTCCGCGTCGGACTGCATCACGATCGCGCCGCCGACGCCGAGCGTCGCCCGATCGCGCTCGACGACGATCGTTCTGATCACGATGTTCAGGTCGCACGCGCCGCTCAGCCCGAGATAGCCGATCGAGCCGGAGTAGACGCCGCGCGCCTCGCCCTCGAGCTCGTCGATGATCTCCATCGTGCGCTTCTTCGGCGCCCCGGTCATCGAGCCACCGGGGAAGCAGGCGCGGATGCCGTCGGGCGGCTCGACGTCCTCGCGCAGCAACCCGCGCACGGTCGAGACGAGCTGATGCACGGTCTCGTAGGACTCGATGTGCATCAGGTTCGGCACGTGGACGGTGCCGACCTCACAGACGACGCCGAGATCGTTGCGCAGCAGGTCGGCGATCATCAGATTCTCGGCGCGGCTCTTCTCATCGCCGCGCAGTTCCTCCGCCAGCCGCACGTCTTCAGCCGGCGTCTTTCCGCGCGGGCACGTCCCCTTGATCGGCTTCGCCTCGACCCAGCGATCGCGCCCGACGCTGACGAAGCGCTCGGGCGAGGAGCTGAGGATCGCGCTGGAGCCGAAGCGCAGATACGCCGAGAACGGCGCCGGGTTGACGCGGCGCAGCGTGCGGTACAGCGCCAGCGGCTGCACCGTGACCTCGGCCGTGATCTTGTTCGTCAGGCAGATCTCATACGTCTCGCCTTCGATCAAGCGCTGCTTGCACGTGGCGATGTCCTCGAGGTACTGCTCGTGCGAGCGGCTCAGGCGGAACGGGACCGGCCGCTCGAGCTCGGCGCCGTTCCACTCGGGAGCGAGCAGCGGCGCGAGCGACGCAAGCCGCAGGCTCGTCTCGGCGATCCAGCGATCGGCCTCGTCGGTGCCGCCCGGCTCGGCGACGCAGAGCACGTACGTGCATTGCTCTAAATGGTCGAACGCGATCAGCCGGTCGGCGAACACGAACGCGGCGTCCGGCATCGTCGAGCGGTGCGCGTCGTTGCCTTCGCAGTCGGCCTTCAGCTCGTAGCCGAAGTAGCCGACGAAGCCGCAGTTGAAGTCGAATGGGAGGTCGTGCGAGAGGTAGCGCACGCGGCGCATCTCGCGGCTGAGGTAGTCGAAGATCGACTCGTGCAGAATCTCCTCGCCACCGGCGCGCGCCACGCGCAGCTCGCCGCTTGCGACCTCGTAGCTGATCGTCGCCGCCAGCGGCCCGTCGGCGCCGCCCATGAACGAGAAGCGCGCGCGCTCGTCGATCTTGCTGCTGTCGAGCCAGAACGCGGTGTCGCTGTCGCCGTAGAGGTTGACGAACGCCCGCTCGGCGTCGTACAGAGTGTCGAGTCGCTTGACCTTCAGCACCAGCTTCGCGCGGCTCGCCGCGGTCGCTTGCGCCTCGCTCGGCGCAGCACTCCGCGCCGAACCGGCGGCGCCGTTCGAGCACGCGCCGAACTCGCGCGTCAAGTCGCGGAAGTTCGCGAGCAGCTTGCGCCCGTAGTCGGTGCAGATCGACTCCGGGTGGAACTGCACGCCCCATTGCGGGCGCGTTCGGTGGGCGACGGCCATCAGCACGCCGTCGCTCGTCCATGCGATCGGCTCCAGCTCGTCGGGCAGCGGCTGCTCGACGCACAGCGAGTGATAGCGCACGGCCTGGAACTCGCGCGGGATGCCGGCGAACAGCGGCGAGTCCTCGTGCAGCACGGCGCTGATCCGCCCATGCATCACCTCCGGCGCGCGCACGACCCTGCCGCCGGCGATCCAGCTCAGGCCCTGGTGACCGAGGCACACGCCGAGCAGCGGCACGCGGGCGTCGCGAATCGCCTGCGCGCAGACGCCGAAGTCACGCTCGTGGTCGGGGCTGCCCGGACCCGGAGAGATGACGATGTTGTCGAACTGGAGCCGCTCGAGCTCGCTCCACTCGGCGGCGTCGTTGCGCACGACGATCGGCTCGTCGCCGTTGGCCTCGGCGAGCAGCTGGAAGAGGTTGTAGGTGAACGAGTCGTAGTTGTCGATCAGCAGCGTCTTCACACGAGATACTTCCTCAACACCTTGCCGAGCGGGCTCGTCGGGATCTCGTCGCGGAATTCGACCGCTCTAGGAACCTTGAAGTTGGCCAGGCGCTCGCGGCAGAAGGCGATCAGCTCGCCCTCCTCGCAATCGGCGGCCGGCACGACGACGGCCTTCACCGCTTCCTCGCCCGCCGTCTCGCCCGCGACGCCGACGACGATCGCGTCGCTGACGGCGGGATGGGTGACGATCACGTCCTGCACCTCGATCGGGTCGACCTTGTAGCCGCCGACCTCGATCAACAGCTTCTTGCGCCCCTCGAGGTAGAGCCGCCCGTCCTGATCGAGCCGGCCGAGATCGCCGGTGAAGTAGCGCCCCTCGCGAAACGCTTCGCGGTTGGCGTCCTCCGCGCCGGCGTAGCCGTTGCTCGCCGCCGGGCTCGCGACGGTCACCTCGCCGACCTCTCCGGTCGGCACCGGCGCGCCCTCGTCGTCGACGATCGCGACCGTGACACCCTGCACCGGGGCGCCGACCGACTCGAACGTCGAGACCGGGTCATCGCTGATGTTGGCCGTGATCATCCCCGTCTCGGTGCTGCCGTAGAGCTGGCGCACGAGCACGCCGAAGCGCTCGCCGAACGCCTCGAAGCTCGCTCGCGGCAGCGCCGTCCCGGCCGAGAAGCAAAGCCGCAGCGAGCTCAAGTCGGCCCCGGCGGGCGCCTCGGCCATCAGGCGGAAGTTGAACGGGACGCCAGGGAAGACCGTCGCCTGCTCGCGCTCGATCAGCTCCATCGCCTGGCGGCGCTTGAGCAGGAACGGCTGCGGGTCCTCGAGGATCACGACCGTCGCGCCCGACGCGGCGCCGCCGAACAGGCACGAGCCCATCCCCCACGTGTGGAACAGCGGGATCGCGCAGAAGATCCGATCCTCGTGCGCCAGCCCTAGCGCCGCGTACGCGCTCGCCTCGGCGGCGCACTGGCGATGCGTTCGCGGCACGCGCTTGGGGCGGCCGGTCGAGCCGGACGAGAACTGGTACACGAACGTCTCCTCGGGCAAGCGCGCCGCCAGACGCTCGGCGCTCCCTTCTTCGACGAGCGCGTCGAGCGTGTGCGCCTGACCGTGCGCGGTGCTCGTCGTGATCACCTCGACCTCGCCGTCGAGCCCGGAGGCGATCCGCTCGCAGACGCCCGCCGTGCGCTCGTCGCTGATGATCGCGCGAACGCCGGTGCTGGCGAAGTTGAACTCGAGCTCGGCCTGCTTGAAGGCCGGGTTGACGGGGACGACGATCGCCCCAAGCGCGGTGATCGCGTGGAAGCTCGTGACGAACCACGGGTCGTCGGGCAGGACCAGCGCGACCGCGTCGCCCGCGCCGATCCCCCGCTGGGCGAGGCCGCTCGCGAGGCGCTCGATCCGCTCGACGAGATCCGCGAACGCGATCCGCTCGTCGCGATAGACGAGCGCCGTGTGCTCGGGCCGACGTTCCGCCTGCTCGTAGAGCAGTCCCATCAACACGCCGCTCACGCACCCTTCTGCTCGACGAACGCCGCGATGCTGTCGACCGTGCGGAAGTTCTCCGCGTCGATGTCGTCGTCGTCGACCCTGATGCCGTACATCCGTTCGAGAAACGTGATCAGTTCGGTGATCCCGAGCGAGTCGATGATGCCGTCGGCGAGCAGGTCGCGGTCGTGCCCGACCGCGTCGATGCCGCGCCCGGCCGCGATGTCGGTGACGATGAACTGCTCGATCTCGAGCGCCGTGCTCACGCCTGCACCTCCGTCGTCACGAAGGCTCGCGAGACGTTCGTTGGATCATCAAGAGTCTGCTTCGCTTCACGGTCCACATCGGCACGTATCCTCGCGTACTGTAGATCCAGCGAGCGGGCCGGTTGTCGCTCGCCACGTAGCCCCACAGACGACTGTAGCCGCGCTCGTGGAGCGAGCGCTCGACGCGGTACAGGAAGTCGTCGGCGACGCCGCGGCCGCGGTGCTCGTCCAGCAGGAAGAAATCGGACCCGTACACGTCTCCCTCGCCTAACTCGATCCCGAGCCAGCGTTTGCGTAGGTCCGGGAACAGCGTCGGCCCGTCGCGGTCGACCCACCAGTAGTAACCGACGAGCTGATCGTCGCCATAGGCGACGAAGCCGTGGAAGCCGTCCGCCACATAGCGCGCGAAGCGCGCGTCGACCTCGGGTCGCCCGCGCCTGCGGTTGAGCTCGGCGAGCTCGGGCAGGTGCTCGGCGCGGAGGTCGACGAGGCGCAGATCGGCTTCGCGCCACGGCACGACGATCGAATCGAGCTCGCCGACGATCACGATCACGCGCTCCTGCAGGTACGCCAGGCGCCGCAACCGGCTCCAGATCGCAGCGGCGGTCCGCCTCGCGCCGTTCGTCTGCAGGTAACGGCGCAGCCGCCGCACGTTCGCGAGCACGGCAGCAGAATGCCACAAGCAACCGCCGTCGAGCAACTGCGCCTGCGGCTCGCCGGAGGATGCGACAATGGCGCTCGTGCCCGATGCACTCTGGCCGGACCGAGCGATCGGGGTGTTCGAGACGATCCTGATCATCGACGGCTCGCCGATCGAGCTGGAGGCTCACCTCGAACGCCTGAGCTGGAGCGTTCGCGACCTGTTCGGCGCCGATCTGCCGAGCGACGCCGCCGAGCTCGTCCGCAAGCGGGCGTCGCCGCTGCCGGTCGGTCGGCTGCGTCTGACCGTTGCGCCCACGAGCGGCGGCGTGCTCGCGGCCGATGCGGTCACGGCGGCCGTCGATCCCGGCAACCTGTTCCCCTCGTGGGAGCGAGCGACCGCGCTGCGCCCGTTCGTCGTGCGCGGCGGGCTCGGCGCGCACAAGTGGGCCGATCGCGCCGGGCTCGCGTGGACCGAAGCCGGCGAATCGACCGGCTGGCTGCCGCTCGTGCTCGACACCGGCGACGAGGTGCTCGAGGCGTCTCGCGCGAACGTGTTCGCCGTCGAGGACGGCGTGCTGGTCACGCCGGCCGCGGACGGCCGCATCCTGCCCGGCGTCGCGCGCGCGCGAGCGATCGCGATAGCGGGCTCGCTCGGCCTCGAGGTGCGCGAGGAGAGCGTCGACGTGCAGCGGTTGATCGCCGCCGGAGAGGTCTTCCTGACGGGATCGGTCCGCGGCGTCGAGCCGGTCCGCTCGGTCGGCGAGACGCAACTCGGACCACCGGGCGAGGCCGTCGCGGAGCTCGCGTCCGAGATGCGGCGTGTGTGGACGGAGATCGCCGGGGCTCGATCGACACGCGCGTCATGAGGCTGATCCTGTTCGTCGATCCGGCGATGGCGAACGGGATGAACCTGCTCGCAGCGTGCCTGCGACTAGCCGCGGCGCGCGGCGACCTCGAACCCGTCGCGATCGTCGACACCGCGCGCGCGCCACCCTCCCGCCTGCAGCTGCCGCGGGCACGGGCGGCGTGGACGCTGCGGCGCCTGTTGAACGTGAACACGCCCGCCGAGCCGCTCGACGCCCCGCCGCGCGCGTCGGTGACCTCGCTCGCTCGTCGGCGGCGGATCCCCGTGCTGGCGCCACGAGCGGCCGGCGTCAACGATCCAAGCCTCGTCGAGGCGGTCGCGCGCCTGCAGCCGGACGTCGCGCTCACGCTGATGGTCAGCCAAATGTTTCGCGCGCCGCTGCTCGCCGCATGCCGCATCCCCGTCAACTACCACCCGGGGCTGTTGCCGGACTACCGCGGAGTCGACCCGACCGGCTGGAGCATCTACCGCGGCGAGCCGTCGTCCGGGTTCAGCTTCCATCTGATGAGCGAGCAGGTCGACCGCGGGCGGATCCTGCTGCAGGGCTCGGTCGCGCTCGCGCCGACGAGCGTCGCCGCGCCGGTCGAGCGTGAGAAGACGCGCGTGGCGCGCTCGCGCTTGAACGAGCTGTTCGATCTGCTCGCGGCCCCGCTCGCCGGCGCGAGCGGGCAGGATCGGCCGGGCTCGAGCTTCAGCCGCGCCGACGGTGCCGCGATCCGCGAGATCGACGAACCAGAGCGGCTGAGCCTGGCCGAGCTCGAGCTGAGGCTGCGCGCGTTTGAGATCGTCGACCTCGCGCTCGCCGGGCGGCGCTGGCGCACGACCGCGCTGCGGCGCGTCGGGCGGCGCGCGCGCGGCAGGCGACTCGCGTTCACGACCGCCGACGGCGTGACGGTCGAGCCGAGCCGCGTGCTGCACCTGCCGCCGCTCGCCTATCGAGCGCTGCTGCCGGCGATCCGGTCGGCCTGAGCGTTCGGCAGCGTGACTCGTCCCAGTGCCCCCGCCAGGAGTCGAACCTGGATCTACCGCTTAGGAGGCGGTCGTCTTGTCCATTGGACTACGAGGGCGAGCGCCGGCGCGGCGCGTGCGCCAAGGCTACCGGCGGTGCGAGCGCCCCTGAGCGCGCGTCACGCGCCGACCAGCCCAAGCCGGCGTTCCTCGGCGCGAGCGGAGCGCGGATCGGGCTATCGGCGATCGTCGGACTCCGCCGCGAGTCGGGCGAGGGCGTCGCCGTCGAGGCGGAGCGACGTCCATCCGTCCATCGGGCGCGCGCCGATCCCGCGGTAGAAGCCGAGCGCGAGCTCGTTCCAGTCGAGCGCCGCCCACTCCAGGCGCCCGTCGTCACCCGGCACGCACGCCGCGACCGCCGCGAGCAGCGCGCGCCCGACGCCGGCGGTGCGATGAGACGGAAGCACGAACAGGTCCTCGAGCCAGATCCCGCGGCTCACGCGGAAGCTCGAGAACGTCTCGAAGAACAACGCGTAGCCGGCCGTCTCGCCGCCGCGCTCGGCGAGCAGCGCGCTCGCCGCCGGGCGCTCGCCGAACAGCGCCTCGCGCAGGCTCCGCTCGTCGGCGCGCAGCTCGTCGCGCAGCCGCTCGTAGTCGGCGAGCGCCGCGAACAGCTCGAGCAGGCGCGGCACGTCGCCGGCGTCGGCCGCACGGACGGTCGTGTCGGCCTCCGTCGCGGACAACGCTCAGCCGCCCGCGCGGTCGGGGCGGTCGGGATAGACGTCGTCGATCGTGCTGAGCGCCACATACGGGGCGCCCGCGGCGCGCTCGATCGCCGCGCCGCCTCCCGCGAGCCGGTCGAGCACGCTGAGCACGCCGCAAATCCGCCGGCCGGCGTCGTTCAGCGCCTCGATCGCGGCGAGCGTCGAGCCGCCCGTCGTGACGACGTCCTCGACGACCACGCAGCGGTCCTCGTCCGCCAGCGGCGGCCCCTCGATCCGGCGTTGCAGCCCGTGGTCCTTCGCCTGCTTGCGGATCAAGAACGCCTTCGCGCGTGCGCCGCCCGCGAGCGCGGCGCACGCCACCGGGTCGGCGCCCATCGTCAGGCCGCCGACCGCCGTTCCCTCCCACTCGGCGACGTAGCCGGCGACGAGCGCCGAGAGCGCGGCGAAGCCGACCGGGCGCAGGATCGCGCGCTTCGCGTCGACGTAGTACTGCGCGCGCGCTCCACTGCTCAGCGTCACCTCGCCGATCACGAGCGCGTGCTCGCGAAGCTGCTCGATCAGCCGCCCGCGAGCCTCCGCGCGCGTGCTGGAACATTCGGCCAAGACGTCCATCCGCCGGTCTAATCTAGCGATGTGCTGTCGTCGCTGGCGAGCGTCTTGAAGCTCGCGTCGTTCGTGCTCTGCATGATCGTGGTCGTGTCGTTCGTCCTGTTCGCAGTCAATCGCACGAGCAGCGCCTCGCAGCATCAGCAGCGGGAGCTGAACGGCGAAACGAGCAAGCCGAACGGCGAAGGTGAGGCCGGCGTCGCGCCCGATACCGGCGGCGGCAAGAGCTCGGCGCGGCGCACGATCGACGAAATCTCAGAAGCGATCACCTCGCCGTTCGCCGGCCTGACCGACGGCTCCAGCAGCCAGTGGCTGGCGCGCACGATCGACCTGCTGCTGGCGCTCGTCGTCTACGGAGTCGGGCTCGGCTTCGTCGCGCGCTCGATCCGCATCAGGGCATAGACGCGGACCTACGGTCCGGCGTGGCTGCTGATGTCGTGGCTGCCGCCGCCGCTCTCGTTGTACACGTCGACCGGCGTTCCTTCGCGCACCCACGCGTAGATCGCGGGCGCGTCCGGGATCGGCACGCGCAGGCAGCCGTGGCTCGCCGCGTACGTCGGCACTTCGGCGTAGCCGTGGATCGCATAGCCGCGGATGAAGTAGTTCGAGTCGACCATTCCCTCCGAGTTCGTTCCCGGCGTCTTGGAATACACGCGGAAGCGCCCGATCACCGTCGGCGTCGACGGCTTGCCCGAGCTCATCGTGTACAGCGCGCGCACGCGGCCGCCCGGTTCGATCTCGGCGAGCACCTGGCGCGTGAGATCGCCCTCGACGTGGCGCCCGTCGTGCGGGTAGCGGACATGGAAGACGCCGCCGCCCTCCTGCATTCTCCGGAAGAACGCCGTTTCCGTGTACGGCGCACGCGACAGACCGGTCAACTTGCGAAACGCGACCACCGCCCGCCCGGTCGCTTCGTCGAACACCCCGTTCAACGGAACGACGAAATGCAGCGCGTTCAGCTCCGACTGCAGCAGCCGCACGGACGGGCCGCTCGCGCCGAGACCAAGATCCGGCGAGGCGAAGTGCACCTGTTCGGAGCGCCCCGTGAACTGCGCCTGTTCCGGCGTCGCATAGTGCACCGCACGCGCCTGCACGACGCCGGCGCTCGCGCTCGTGTAGCCGAGGTGGAACTGGCCGGCGCCGTTGCCGATCGCCAGCACGCTGACGGTCTTCACTGCGACCTTGCGCCCGTCGCGGTAGATGCTCACCTTGACCTTCTGCCCGCCGACGTACGGGATCACGATCCCGCGAATCACCATGCGCGACCCGGCGATCACGAACGGCGGCTTGCCGAACGCGCGCTGGATCACCAGTTGGATGCCGCCGGGCGCCGCGGCTGCCGGCGCCGGACGCGGCGGCGCCGGTGGCGGGGCGTTCGGCGTCGAAGCCGGGCTCGTCGGCGTCGGCGCTTCGGCGGCGTATGCCGGAGCGGCTAGCGCGAAGCTCGCGCACGCCAACCCCGAGGCGATCCGAAGCGCTCTCATCCGCGCGATCCTATCCGGCGCGAGCGACGAGTCGCACAGCGCTCATCTCACGCTTACGCGCTCGCGCGAAGCGACGCCGAGCCGTGTCAGCAGCAAGCCGAGCAGCGTCAGCGCGCCGAGCGCCGACGCGAGCAGCACGGCGACCTGCCACCAACCCCATTCCTCAAGGCTGCCGAACGCGATCGTGTTGTTGACGCAATGCGCCGCGATGCATGGGTACAGCGATCCTGTCGCGCGATACAACAGGCACAGGCCGAAACCGAGCGCCGCGAGCGGCACGAGGTCGACCGCCGGCGCCGAGCCGGCGTGCACGCCGCCGAACAGCAGCCCGGTGAGAAGCGCCGCCAGCCAGTCGCCGCGCCAGTTGCGCAGCGACGTGAAGATGAAGCCGCGGAACAGGAACTCCTCGGCGATCGGCGCGATCACGCACGTCAGCGCCGCGCTCAGCACGAGCAGCGCCGTCGTTTCGTTCGCGCCGAGCTGTTCGAGCAGTTTCTCCTTGCTCGCGTTGAACACGGTCGTCCAGATCAGGCTGAACAGGAGAAAGCCCGCGAGCGTGACGAACGCGAGCCACGCCGCGCGCCACAGCCGCGTCGGGCGCAGCCCGAACATGCCCGCGTCGAGCGCACGCCCACCGAGCTGTGCAAGGAAGATCGCGACCGCGACGAAGCCGACGTCCTGCACGGCCGTGTCGGCGATCGTCAGACCGGGCGAGAGGTGCGACGCGCTGACGTTCGCGCCCAGCGCGAGCGCCGGGATGTCGACGAGCAGGCTGCCGACCGTCGCGAGCACGAGGCCGCCGAACAGCGCGGCCGGCGCCATCCACGGCGGCCACGGCGGCGCGCCGCCGGCCCCTCCGGACGCGCTGCGCCGGCTCGGCGGCTGCGCCGGCTCGCCCGGCGGGCTCAGCGGCGACGGCTGCGGTGTCGCGTGCTCGCGCACGCTCACGCGACCCAGTGCCACGTCGCGAACTGCGCCGTGAAGAACGCGAGCAGCACGATCGAGCAGATCAGCGCCGGCGTTCGCGCGCGCGGATGCGCCGAAAGCCAAGCCGCGAACCAGATGCCGAGCGGGAACAGCACGACGAGGAAACGCGGCAGCGACATCAGCGGCTGCGTCGAGACCGGGTAGGAGAGCGGCAGCGCGAGCGCCGCGATCACATACGCGCCGTATGCGAACGGCAGCGTCCGCAGCACACCCACCGTCGCGACGATCCCGGCGAGCAGGAACGCCGCCAGCTCGATGTTGTGCTGGGCCGCGATCGTCGCGCCTTCTTTCGGCCCGACCGGGAAGTACGCGTGGGCCTGCTGGCCGGAGATCAGCTGACGCACGCCCTCGAACGCCGCGCGCAACCCGTCCCAGACGCCGACGTACGGGCCCGCGAACGAGCGGCCCCACACGTCCTGCGCGTGAAACGGCGCGAGCGCATCGCCGCCGGCGAGCGCCATGTAGCCCACGAACAGGCCGAGCCCGACCGGTGCGAGCGCGAGCCACAGAAGGTCGCGCCGGGGCCGGTAGCGCGGCGCGATCCCGCGCGCGTGCGCGAAGTCCGGCGGGCGATCCGAGCGCGGCCCGTACACGTACAGGATCAGCGCCGGCACGATCAGCACGACGCCGGCGCTGCGCGTCGCGCCGGCGAGCGCCGCGAGCAGGCCGACGAGCCCAAAGCGCCCGCGGCGCGCCGCGTAGAACAGCCCGATCGAGAGCGCCAGGTACAGCGACTCCGAATAGACCGCCGAGAGGAAGAACGTCATCGGCGCGAACGCCGTCACGAGCACCGCCAGCCGGGCGACGTCGCGATGCGATGACCCGTCCACGCG
>DATHND010000124.1:0-8566 GCA_035486335.1 Solirubrobacteraceae bacterium | reverse complement strand
GAGGCGCGGACGGGCTCCCGGCTGGGGAGCCCGTCCAAACCTCAAAGAGCTATCGAGCCCCCCGGTGTCGGGGGCACTTGGAGACCGACCAGCTTAGACTGCGCCCATGCCCGAGCGCATCTCCCGGGGCTTTCCGCTGTTCCCGCTGGGGATCGTCGCGCTGCCGAGCGAGCGCGTCCCGCTGCACATCTTCGAGGACCGCTACCGACGAATGATCGAGCGCTGCCTGCGCGCCGAGCCGGGCTCGCGCGAGCGGGAATTTGGGATCGTGTGGCTGTCCGACGAGGAGTTGAAGGACGTCGGCTGCGCGTGCGAGATCGAGCGCGTGCTCGAGCGGATGGACGATGGCCGCCTGAACATCGTCGCGCGCGGCACGCGCCCGTTCCGCCTGCTCGAGCGCCAGGACGAGTTGCCCTATCCGGCCGGCGTCGTCGAGTTCCTGCACGACGACGCGCATGCGCCCGGCCCAGCGCCCGACGATGACGACGACGCGGCGAGCGCGCACGAGCTCTACCGCGAGCTCGTCGAGCAGGCGACCGATCGCCAGCTGACCGAGGAGGAGCTCGCGCTGATGGACGCCTACGAGATGGCCGCGACGGTCGAGTTCGGCGTCGACGCCAAGCAGGAGCTGCTCGAGCTGCGCTCCGAGCGCGCGCGTCTGCGCCTGCTCGCGACGCTCCTGCGCGCCGCGATCGAGCGGCTCGCGCTGATCGACCGCGCGCAGACGCGCGCACAGTCCAACGGCAAGGTGCGCTTCGGCTGAGCCCGCGCCGGGCGCTCGCTATTCGGGCAGCCCGCAGACCTGTTGCGCGGCGCGCAACACGAACAGCGCGAGCTGGCGGAAGACCTTCGGCTGCCCGGCCGAGTCGTCGGAGAAGCGCACCGACCCGTTTTCGTCGCGCACGTAGTAGCTCAGCACCGATTTCGGGCTGGGCGCGAGCGAGATGTGGTTGGCCGATGGTTCCTGCAGCGCTTCCTGGATCGCGCGCGCTTGCACGAGCTGCGGGTCGCTGAGCTTCAGCGCATGCCCATCGACGCGCGCGCTGCCATTGCAGTGCACGCCGCCTTCTTCGTTGACGAGCAGCGTCAGCTTCGCGTGCGGGCCGCCGCCGCTGCGCTGCACGACGAACAGGTCCGGCGCTTTGATCCCACCGCACGCCGCAAGCAGCGCCGAGCAGAGCAGCGCCGCGAGCGCCGGCGCCGGCGCGAGCGCCGGGGGCCTCATGCGCTCGCGGCGACGCCACCGCGCCGCGGGTCGCCGGCGCCGGTCAGCATACGGCCGCGGCGCCTGACCGCCTGCACGCCGCCGAAGAACAGGTTGAGCTCGGCGAAGCGGACGATCTCGCCGGCGTGCACCGCGCCGGCTCGCGCGAGCGCGTCGGGCGCGATCCCCGGCTCGGCATAGAGCACGCCCGCTTCGAGGTGCACGCGCGGCGCGTCGACGGCGTCACGCGCGCCGCGGTCGTAATCGACGGCGCCGACGATCGTCTGCAGCAGCGCCGAGCGGATCCGGTTCGAGCCGGCGCTGCCGAGCACGAGCTCGACCTCGCCGTCGCGCAGCACGATCGACGGCGCCATCATGCTCGGCATCCGCCGGCCGGCCGGGTGCAGGTGGAAGCCGTACGGGTTCAGGTCCTCCTCGCCCATCACGTTGTTGAGGTGGATGCCGGTCCCCGGCACGACGATGCCCGACCCCTCGCCGTTGGTGCACGTGACGCTGCACGCACGACCCTCGGCGTCGAGCACCGAGATGTGCGTCGTCGCGCCGAGCCGCGTCGCGAGGAAGCGCTCGAGGAAGCCGTCCTCGCCGAGGCCGTCGAGGAACCGCGGCGTGCGCTCGTCCTGCGCCGCGCCCATCGCCTCGACGACGCCGCGCAGCGTCGGCGGCGACGGGCCGCGGTCAAGAAGCGCCAGCGCGTAGGCGAGCAGCGTCCCGCCGGCCGACGGCGGCGGGTTGGTCAGCACGACGCGATCGCGGTAATCGATCGCGACCGGCACGCGCTCGATCGCGCGGTATTCAGCGAGGTCGCCCGGCGAAAGCCAGCCGCCGCGCGCGCGCAGCCAATCGCAGACGGCGCGCGCGACCTCCCCGCGATAGAACGGATCGGGTCCGTCGCCGGCGAGCACTTCGAGCGCGTCGCCGAGCTCTGGGTTGCGCAGCACCTCGCCCTCGCGCAGCACGTGCCCGCCGGGCGCCCATAGGGCCGTGCACTCGGGCGTCGACGTCAGCAGGTCGGCGAGGATCTCCGCGACGTACGCCTGCCCGTGGTTCAGCGCGACGCCCTCACGCGCGAGCCGCGCGGCCGGCGCGACGAGCTCACCGAGCGGGATCGTCCCCCAGCGGCGAGCCGCCTCGCAGACGCCGGCCGGCGCGCCGTAGGAGCCGCACGAAGCCGGCCCGATGTGGAACACCTGCGCGGCGTCGCCGAACGACACGTCGATCGGTTCGAGCTCGGCGACCGACTCGATCGCGGCGTCCGACGCGCGCGGATCGCTCGGCGCCTGCACGAAGAAGTCGAGCAGCGCCGGCTCGCGCCCACCGCCGGCGACGAGCATGTAGCCGCCGGCGCCGAGCCCCGTCAGCAGCGGCTCGGCCGCGAACGACGTCAGCATCGCGCCGAGCGCCGCGTCGACCGCGTTGCCGCCTTCGCGCAGCACGCGCGCGCCCGCCTGCGCCGTCAGCGGATGCCCCGCCGCGACGACCCCATGCTCCCCTTCAGCCATGCCAGAGCGATAGCACAGCGCTCATCGCGAGCGCGCGTACGTCGGCTATCGACTTGGAAGGAACTCGGGCACGTCGAGTTCATCGACGGACAGCCCGCCGCGACGCGCGGAGCGCTGCGGCGCGGCGCGCTGGACGCGCGGCTCGCCGGCCGGTTCCTTGAGCATGTTGACGCTCTTGCGTCGGCCCTCGTCGCCGTAGCCGGTCGCGACGACCGTGACCCACACCTCGTCGTCGAGCTTCTCGTCGACCATCGCGCCGAAGATGATGTTCGCGTCCGGGTGAGCCGCCTCAGAGACGGCCTTGGCGGCCTCGTTGACCTCCCACAGGGACAGGTTCTCGCCGCCCGTGATCGACAGCAGGATCGAGCGCGCGCCCTCCATCGAGGTTTCGAGCAGCGGCGAGGCGACGGCCGACATCGCGGCCTCGATCGCACGGTGCTCGCCGACGCCCATGCCGATCCCGAGCAGCGCGTTGCCGGCGTCGGACATGATCGTGCGCACGTCGGCGAAGTCGAGGTTGATCAAGCCGGGCAGCGTGACTAGGTCGGAGATTCCCTGCACGCCCTGGCGCAACACGTCATCGGCGACGCGGAACGCCTCGACCATCGCGGTCTGCTTGTCGAGCACGGAGAGCAATCTGTTGTTGGGCACGACGATCAGCGTGTCGACCTCGGCGGCGAGCGCGTCGACGCCCTGGTCGGCCTGCCCGCTGCGTCGCGACCCCTCGAAGCCGAACGGCTTCGTCACGATCGCGACGGTCAGCGCGCCGACTTCGCGGGCGATGCGCGCGACGATCGGCGCGGCGCCGGTCCCCGTGCCACCGCCGGCGCCTGCCGTGATGAAGATCATGTCCGAGCCCTTCAGCAGCGCCTTCAGGCGGTCGTAGTCCTCCATCGCCGACTGTCGGCCGACGTTCGCGTCCGAGCCGGCGCCGAGGCCGCGCGTCAGCTCGGCGCCGATGTGCAGCGAGATGTCGGCTGTCGAGTGCTGCAGCGACTGCACGTCCGTGTTGACGGCGATGAACTCGACGCCCTCGACCTCGGCCTCGACCATCCGGTTGACCGCGTTGACGCCGGCGCCGCCGACGCCGACGACGCGGATCACCGGCTGGCCGGCGGCGGCCGACGAGCCGGCGTGCTCGTCGTGCGAGCGCGAGTAGTCGTCCATCACCGCGCGCGCAGGCACGGAGTCCATCACGTTCTCGGGGATCTCCGAGGAGAAGGCGTGGCGCAGCCGCTCTTGCGGGCTCGGCACGCGCGGCGCCCGCGACGGCGCGTCGGTCGACGCTCCAAGCGCCGGGTGCGGCAACCCGCTGTCGCGCGGGTGCGCGGGCGTCGCGCGCTCGGAGCGCGCGGCCGGGGCGCCGGCCGACTCGCCGCGGGCGGCCTTCGCGCGGGCGGCCTTCGCGCGGGCGGCTTCGTCGGCGCGCTCGACCTCGCGCGCCTCCTCGGGCTCCCGCTCGACGCCTTCGGTCTTGCGGAACAGCGCCGCGAGCGGGCCTTCGCGCATGCTCGCGCGTTTAGCGTTTGCCATGGTCGAGAACCTCCTGCGCGAGTTGCCGGTAGGACTGAGCCGCAACGCCGTCGGGCTCGTACTTGAGCACCGACATCCCCTTCACCGGCGCCTCTGCGAAACGGACGGTCTTGCGGATGCGCGAGGCGAACACGCGGTCCCCGAAGTTTTCTTCGAGGATCTCGATCGCCTCCTTGGCGTGGATCGTCCGGGAATCGACCAACGTCGGCAGGATACCCTCGATGTCGACACCCGGATTGAGGTTCTCGCGAATCATCGCGAGTGTGTTCTGGAGCTGGATCAGCCCGCGCATCGACAGATACTCGCATTGCACGGGGACGATCACCTTGTCGGCGGCCGTCAGCGCGTTGATCGTCAGCAGGCCGAGGCTCGGCGGCGTGTCGATGCAGATGAAGTCGTAGTCCTCCTTGATTGGCTCAAAGGCCTTCTGCAGCGAGCGCTCGCGGCCGATCATCGTCGACATCGCGATCTCGGCGCCGGCGAGGTCGATCGAGGCGCACGCGACGTCGATCTCGCGCTTGCGGATCACCTCGCGGATCGAGACCTTGTGCACGAGCACGTCGTACATCGATTTCTCGAGCGTGTCCGGGTCGATCCCCTGCGACATCGTGAGGTTGCCCTGCGGGTCCATGTCGACGCACAGCACGCGGTGACCCTCCTCGGCGAATGCCGCGGCCAGGTTCAACGTCGTCGTCGTCTTGGCCACGCCGCCCTTCTGGTTGGCGAACGCGATGACCTTGGCCTTGCCTTCCACTGGGGGCTCCGATGCTCGATTGCCGAAAGCTTGCCGTCCGGTGGGTATTCGCATGTGGGGTGGCGATTCCTGCACGCGCGGACGGCCAATCGTGCACGGGAACTACGATCGGGGTATGGCCACGCGCGGCGCGAAGCCGAAGCGCGACGGGAGGAGTCGGCGCGAGGACGTGAGCGCCGGCGACGGCGTGCTGGGCGCGCGCCTGCGCGGCAAGCGCGTCTGCATCTGCCTCGGCGCGGGCGGCGTCGGCAAGACGACGACGTCGGCGGCGCTCGCGCTCGGGCTCGCGGCGCGCGGCGCGAAGGCGGCGGTCGTCACGATCGACCCCGCCGAGCGGCTCGCGTCGGCGCTCGGGCTGCAGGAGCTGTCGGGCGAGCCGCACCTGATCGACGCCTCGCTGCTGGCCGAGCACGGCGTCGAGTGCAAGGGCGAGCTGTGGGCGATGATGCTCGACAGCAAGGGGACGTTCGACGAGATCGTCGAACGTCTGGCGCCGAGCGAGCGCGAGCGCGAGGAGATCCTCGCGAACCCGATCTACCGCGAGCTGTCCTCGGCGGTCGCCGGCTCGCAGGAGCTGAGCGCGATGGCGAAGCTGTATGAGTTGCGCCACGAGCGCGACTTCGACGTGATCGTGCTCGACACGCCGCCGTCGCGCAACGCGGTTGACTTCCTCGAGACGCCGACGCGACTGCTCGGCTTCCTCGAAGGACGCGCCTTGAAGGTGTTCCTCTCACCGGGCGGTCTCGCGGCGCGCGTGTTCGGGCGCTCGACCGGCATCGTCTTCGCGATCTTCGCGCGCGTCACGGGCGTCGACATGCTGAGCGACCTGTCGACGTTCTTCCGCTCGCTGGCGGGCATCCTCGACGGCTTCGGCGAGCGCACGCGCGGCGCCGCCGAGTTGCTGCGCGACGAGCAGACGACGTTCGTGCTGATCACCTCGCCCGAGCCCGAGCCGGCGCAGGAGGCGACGTTCCTCGCGCGTGCGCTAGCCGACAAGCGCATGCCGCGCGGCGGCGTGATCATCAACCGCGTGCACTTCGACGGCCTCGACGGGCACACGGTCGAGCAGGCGCAGGAGGCGCTCGCCGGCGAGCTCGGCGAGCGGCTGGCGGCGCGCGTGGCCGCGAACCTCGCCGACTTCGACGTGCTCGTCAGGCGCGACCGGGCGACGATCGAGCGCTTGGAGGCGGAGCTGGACGAGCCGCGACCCGTGCTCGTGCCGCATCTCGACGAAGACATCAGCGACCTCGCCGGGCTGGTCGTGCTGTCCGAGCGGCTGTTCCGCTAGAGCGTGGAGACGACGCCGTCGATCGGCAGCGCCTGCTGCCGATCGAGCTCGGGCGGCTCGCTGTCGGCGAGCTCGTCGGCGTGCAGCAGCTCGTCGGGTTCGAGCAGCTCGTCGGCGATCACCGCGAGGTCGGGATCGAGGTGGCCGCAGATCACGTCGCGCAGCAGCGAGCGCAGGTGCTTGGCGACGTCGTCGACGAGCGTCTGGCTGGCGGAGCTCTTCGCGGCGGTGCCGGCGATCAGCGAGCGGTCGAGCGCGATCGCGCGCGTCATCCGCTCGGTCAGCTCGGCGCGCTCCTCGGCGGTCGCGCAAAGCGCGGCGAGCCGCCCGGCCAGTTGCCCGCTCGCCGGGCCCTCCGGCTCGAGCAGCGCGCGCAGCGCGAGCAGGTGGTCGGTCAGCGCCTCCCACGGGCTGTCACGCTCGCAGCCGAGCTCGAAACGGCGCAGCGCCCACGCGAGATCGTTGTCGTGCGGCGCGCGGCGCGAGACGAGGTTGCAGAACGCGCGCAGCTCGTCCTCCTGCTCAGGCGTCACGACGAGCATCCCGTGCGGGCGACCGCCGGCGCCGAGCGCGAGCGGGCCCCAAGAGCCTGCGCCGACGCGCGCCCACGCGAGCGCGCCGAGCGCCACGCGCCCGTCGCCGAACAGGCGCAGCGCCGAGAGCAGGTCGCCGAGCACCTCGCGACCGGCCGCGAGCCCCTCGTCGGGCTCCTCCGGGTCGGCCGTGTAGACGATCACGAGCTGCGCTTGCCCGGCGTCGGGGTCGGCGAGCGCGGCGACCGCGTCGGGCAGCTCGTGCAGGTCGGACGCGTGCGCGATCCGCAGCCCTCCGGTCAGCTGCAACTCGGTCGATGAGAGAGCGACGCCATGCAGCGTCGCGACGAGCGTGACCTCGCCGGCGCTCGCGAGCGTCGCCCGTGCGAGGCGCTCGAGCGCGGCGCTGACGCGCTCGGGGCGCACGTCGAAGTCCGTCTGCTCGTCGAACACGTCCTCGAGCAGCGCCGTGAGCGCCGCGGGCGAGCGGGCTCTGCCGCGCGCACGCGCGGCCTCGCCGCCGACGCTCGCCAGGTAGCGGTCGAGTCCGTCGTAGCCCTCGAGCAGCTTGCTCGCCTCGGCGTAGCCCGGCAGGCGCTTGATCGTCGCCTCACGCGCGGCGATGAAGCGAGCGGTCAGGGCGCGGTAGGTGTACAGCGTCGGCGTGCCCGCCGCGCGGCGGCTCGACTGCGCGCCCAGCTCAAACGGAACCTCGGCGCCCGCCGCGACCTCGGCGTGCAGATGGGCGCCGGCGGCCTCGAAGAGCTCACCGAGCGACGTCTCGAGCTGTCGTGAGCGCATTGCGCGCTGACTTCGCGCAATCGTCGTACGCTCCTGCTCGACGCAGGGGCCGTTGCATCGAGGCTCCTCCGGGCGACGTCGGGCGACGTCCACTTTGACTGTACGTTTCAGGCGCCCCGATCGTGATCTCGAGCCTGTCAAAGCCCCACTACGTCTACCGGCCCGACCAGCTCGTGCGCCGCGCGCTCGCATCGAGCGATGTGGAGCCGGTCGTACGCACTCCGTGGGGCTGCGAGCTGCAGGTCGCGCGCGCCGACAAGCTGGGCGCGGGGATCGCGAGGACCGGCGTGCACGAGCTCGCCGTCTCAGAGGTGATTTGGCGGCTCGCCGGCGGCGACGAGCTGGCGATCGACGTGGGCGCGAACGTCGGCTACTTCACCGGCCTGCTCGCGCGCCGCGCGCGGCGCGTCGTCGCGCTCGAGCCCAACCCGCTGCTGCGCAGGTTCATCGCCGGCAACATCGATCGCTGGAACGCCGGCGGGCGGGTCGTGCTCGACGACCGTGCGGCGTCGTGCACGACCGGCGCCACGACGACGCTGCACCTTCCGCGCGACTACGAGCAGAACTATGGACTGGCGAGCCTCGAGCCGTCGAACGGAACCGACTCGCATCAAGTCGAGACGGTGCGGCTCGACGACGTGATCGCCGGACGTCGCGTCGGCGTGTTGAAGATCGACGTCGAGGGTCACGAGCTGACGGCGCTAGACGGAGCGTTCGGCGCGCTCTCGGCCGAGCTCATCCGCGACGTCGTCTTCGAGGAGCTCGGGACGCTCCCGTCGCCGGTCTCGGAGCTGCTCGAGTCGTTCGGCTTCGCGATCAGCGGCATCGAGGAAGGCTTCACGGGCCCGCGACTCGCTCCGCCCGATCGCCCGCCGGCGGGCTGGGACGCCCCGACGTACCTGGCCACGCGCGATCGGCTGCGGACCGAGCGAC
>DATHND010000123.1:0-5214 GCA_035486335.1 Solirubrobacteraceae bacterium | reverse complement strand
CGAGCGCCGCCGCGAGCGCGTCGCAGCCGCCCGGAGCGGCGCAGACGGCGACGACGAGGCTGCCCGCGCCGTGCTCGCCCTGCGCGAGCATGTCGAGCGCCGCCACGCGCACGTCACCGGCGCCGAGCTCCGCGCCGAGCACGACGAGCAGGTCGCTCGGCCCGGCGAAGCCGTCGATCCCGACGACGCCCGAGAGCTGACGCTTGGCCTCCTGCACGTAGAGGTTGCCCGGGCCGACGATCACGTCGACGCGCGCGACCGTCTCCGTCCCGTACGCGAGCGCCGCGATCGCCTGCGCGCCGCCCATCCGGTAGACGCGCTCGACGCCGCACAGCCGACACGCGCCGAGAATCGCCGCGTCGATCTCGCCGTCGGCGCTCGGCGGGCTGCAGACGGCGACGTCGAACACACCGGCCGCGCGCGCCGTGACGACACCCATCGCGACCGTGCTCGGATATGGCGCGCGGCCGCCCGGCACGTAGATCGCCGCCGAATCGACCGGCAGTTCGCGCAGCGAGACGCGCTGCCCCTGCGCCAGCTCGACCGTCGCATCGCGCCCGACGCCCGCGTCCGCCACTTGTGCGACGTTCGCGATCGTCACCTGCAGGCCGGCGACGAGCTCGGGCGACAGCGACTTGATCGCCTCGTCCAGCTCCTCCGGCGCGACGAGCAGCTGACCGGGATCGAGGCCGTGCGTGTCGAGCTCGCGCGTGTAGTGCTCTACCGCCGCGTCGCCGCCGTCGCGCACGAGCTGCACGATCTCGCGCACGCGGCCTTCGACCGACTCGCTGTCGTGCACGAGCGCGCGCACGTGCGCGGCGACGCCTGCCGGCCCACCGAGGCGCGCGAGCTCGGCGATCGCGACGCGCTCGACCCGCATCTCAGCGAACGCCCACCGCCGGCATCGCGCGCAGCTGTGAGACGAGCGCGTCGATCGCCGCGGCCTTCAGCTTGTGTGCGACCGGATTGGCGATCAGTCGCGCCGTGCAGAGCACGATCTCCTCGCGCACGACGAGGTTGTTCTCGCGCAGCGTCGTGCCCGTCGCCGTCAGGTCGACGATCGCGTCGACCATGCCCGTCAGCGGCGCGAGCTCGACCGAGCCCTTGACCTCGACGATCTCGCCCTGGCGGCCGGTCTCCTCGAGGTGTCGCGCGGCGATCCGCGGATACTTCGTCGCCACGCGCATCACGCCGAGGCGTCGCAGTGACTCGAGCGCCGGGTCGGCGCCGTCGGCGCCGCTCGCGGCCTTGCTTGCGAGCACCATCGTGCAGCGCCCGAAGCCGAGGTCGAGCAACTCATACACGTCGCGCCCGTGCTCGCCCGCGCGCTGCGCGAGTTGCTCGAGCAGCACGTCCTTGCCCGTCACGCCAATGTCGGCCGCGCCGGCCTCGACGTATGTCGGCACGTCAGACGGGCGCATCGTGATCACGCCGATCTCCTCGAACAGCAGCTTGCGGTCGTTCGTGCGCAGCTCGCGGGTGTCGAGCCCGAGCGTCTCGAGCAGGTCGACCGTGCCGTCGAACAGCGCGCCGCGCGGCACCGCGATCGTCAGGCCATGCGTCGGCGTCATCGCGCGCCGTCCGAGCTATCTGCGGCGCGCACGGCGAGCGAGCCGCGCGAGCCGCCGGCGGGCGCGCCGGCGAGCGCGACGCCCGTGCCGCGTTCCTCGCCGGCGAGCGCTTGGTGCAGCGAGTCGACGAACAGCGCGAAGCCGACCGCCGGCAGCTTGCGCCCGAAGCGTCCGAGCAGATCGTCGTAGCGCCCGCCGCCGCCGATCGGCGCGCCGATCGCCGGGTCGTAGACCTCGAACACGGCGCCCGTGTAGTAACCGATGTTGCGCACGAGGCCGAGATCGAAGATCACGCGCTCGGCGACGTCGTCGGCGAGCAGCTCATAGACGCGCCGCATGCCCACCACCGCCTCGCCGGCCGGCCCAGGCGCGTCGGCCAGCAGCTCGGGGCCGCCGCGGCGCTGCGGCACGTCGAGCAAGAGCTCGGCCGCCTCGCCGGCGACACCGGCTTCGCGCAGGCGCATGTCGAGCTCGACGAAGTCACGGCGCACGAGCGCTTCGAGCAGCCCTTCGCGCGCAGCCTCGTCAACGTTCAGGCTCTCCATCAGCGCCGGAAACAGCGACGCGTCGCCGACGCCGATGCGGAAGTCCTTCAACCCGACGGCGTCGAGCGCTGCGGAGAGGACGGTCAGCGCCTCGGCCGTGCCCTCCGGCGCCGGCGAGCCGATCAGCTCGACGCCGGCCTGCAGCATCTCGCGCAGCTGCCCGCGCTGCGGGCGCACGCCGCGATAGGTGTGCGCGAAGTAGCAGAAGCGCAGCGGCACGGAGCTCTCGGCGTAGCGCGTCGCGACGACGCGCGCGATCGGCACGGTCATATCCGAGCGCAGCACGAGCACCGCGCCGGTCTCGTCGAACACGCGGTACGCCGGGCGCGCTTCGTCCATGTCCGCGCGCGCGAGCACCGCCTCGTACTCGAGCGCCGGCGTGTAGATCTCGCCGTAGCGGTGCCGGTCGAACACGCGCCGCAGCGTGTCTGTGATCGCGCGCACCTCGCCGGTCTCCTGTGGGAGCACGTCGCGCGTGCCGCTGGGGATTGGGTGGATCATTCGGAATCGCCCTCGCACGCGAGGTTAGCCGCCGCGACGGGTCGCGGGCCGACCGCCGGGCCGGTCCTTACGCGTGGACGGGCTCTGTGGCTACGCGCTCGATCCGTGCGCCGAGCTCGCGCAAACGCTCGTCGATGCGCTCGTAGCCGCGGTCGATCTGGCGGATGTTGCCGATCTCGGAGCGGCCGTCGGCGCAGAGCGCGGCGAGCAGCATCGCCATGCCGGCGCGGATGTCGGGCGACTCGACGCGCTCGCCGCGCAGACGGCGCGGACCGGTGACGATCGCGCGGTGCGGGTCGCACATGACGATGTCGGCGCCCATCAGGATCAGCTTGTCGGCGAAGATCAGGCGGTTCTCGAACATCCACTCGTGCACGAGGATCGAGCCCTCGGCCTGCGTCGCGAGCGCGACGGCGATCGAGGTCAGATCGGCGGGGAAGGCGGGCCACGGACCGTCTTGGATCTTGCTCTTGTACTCGCCGACGTCGGCCTGCGCGACGAGCTTCTGCCCGCCTGGGACGATGACGTCGTTGCCGTCGAGCTGCGAGCGCAGCCCGAGGCGCTCGAAGACGAGGCGGATCATCCGCAAATCGCCGGGCACGGTGTCCTTGATCCGCAATTCGCCGCCGGTGACGCCGGCGAGCGCCATGAAGCTGCCGATCTCGATGTGGTCGGGCGCGACGTCGTGCTCGCAGCCGTGCAGGCACTCGGCGCCGTTGACGGTCAGCAGGTTCGAGCCGATGCCCTGGATGTCGGCGCCCATCTTGACGAGCATGCGGGCGAGGTCCTGCACGTGCGGCTCGCACGCAGCGGGGCCGATCACGGTCTGGCCGGGCGTCAGCGCCGCGGCGAGCAGCGCGTTCTCGGTCGCCATCACCGACGGCTCATCCATGAAGACGTCGGTCGGGCGCAGGCCGCGTGGCGCATCGAGCACGATCTCGCCGTTGCATTCGACGTTTGCGCCCATCGCGCGGAAGGCGTCGAGGTGCGGGTCGAGGCGCCGGCGCCCGATCACGTCGCCGCCGGGCGGCGACATGACGGCGTGGCGAAAGCGCGCGAGCAGCGGGCCGGCGAGCAGGAACGACGCGCGGATCGACTCGGCGAGCTCGCGATCGACGGGGATCTCGCGCGCGGCCGCGGCGCACAGCGCGAGCTCGTTGGCGCCGCGCCAGGAGACGGAGACGCCGAGCGCGCGGAGGATGTCGAGCATCGCCTCGACGTCGCGGATGCGCGGCACGTTGCGCACGAGCACCTCGTCCTCGGTCAGGAGCGAGGCGGCGAGGATCGGCAGCGCGCCGTTCTTGTTGCCGGCAGGCGTCAACGTGCCGGACAGCGGTACGCCGCCTTCGATGACGAACTTCTCCATGAGCTGTACGCGCCGCCGACGGCCCCACGGCGGGGCTTTCGAATCGCGTCGGGCTAGCGTAACAGCCATCTGCCGCGTACTTCGCGCCGCACGGCGATCCCCCTGCACGCGCGCGGCGCCGCTCGACGAACGTCGCGAGCGGCGGTCGTGAGGGCGCGATGACGGCCGCCGCGCGCGGACGCTCCTGCAACTCGCGTTGCAGGATCTGAGCCCGTGATTTGGCTCTGGAATGCCGTTTAATTGGATGGAGATCGATACGTACACACGTTCGCATCGCGTCCGTCCGAGCACACGCCTACCTTGCACGAACAGATGTTCGCAAAAGCGACAACCTCCAAGCTCGCGCAGCGCACGCTCGACGCCCTGCGCCTGACCCGCTCGTTCGTATTGCTCGAGGACGACTACGACGTCGACTGGGAGGTCGACCCGAACGAGCCACAGGCGCACGATCATCCGCATCGAGCGTCGCTGCGCGGGCCCGGGAGGCGCTCGCGGCGGGTGGGTAAACGGCGCGCTGGCGTACCGGCGCCGAGCGTCGCGGTATGTCTCTCTCCCGTCAACGTAACCGCCTACGCACATCTGGAGGAATCCCATGGAGCAACGTCTGAGCGTCGTCACCCTCGGCACGAGCGATCTGAAGCGCGCACGCGCCTTCTATGAAGCGCTCGGCTGGCGCAGCCGCGCGGCGCCGGACGACGATGTCGTGTTCTTCCAAGTCGGCGGCAGCGTGGTGTCGTTGTGGGATCGCGAGCGACTCGCAGAGGACAGCGGCGTAACGCTCGGCGACGGCTACGGCGCGGTTACGCTCGCGCACAACGTGCGCTCACCGGCCGAGGTCGACGAGGCGATCGCACAGGCGCGCGCCGCGGGCGGTACAATCGCACGGGAGCCGGGCGAGACGTTTTGGGGCGGCTACTCGGGCGTGTTCGTCGACCCCGACGGACACCCGTGGGAGGTCGCGCACAATCCACACTGGATGCTCGCGGAGGATGGGAGCGTCGTCCTCGGCGAGTGACGCGGCCTCGCATCGTCAGGCTGACCACCGCAGTCGCCGCCGCACGCCGAGCGCAAACCCCGCCCCCGCTCTGGCTGTCGGCGCGAGAGCTCGGCGCACAACGACGACGAGCCGCCTAAAGGCGGCTCGCGCGTTCAAGTAAACCGGCGGCGTCCTACTCTCCCAGGCCCTTGCGGGCCAAGTACCATCGGCGCTGAGGGGCTTAACTGCTCTGTT
>DATHND010000122.1:0-15116 GCA_035486335.1 Solirubrobacteraceae bacterium | reverse complement strand
GTTCGTCGCGATCATCGGCCTCAGTAACGACATCAGCTCGCTCTCCAACGGCGGCCTCACGTTGCATCGCTGATCAGGGCGCGTCGGGTGCGCGCACGCAGACCCAGCTCTTGACGAGCGGCCCGACGCGCTCGGCGCAGGCGGGGCCGAACAGCGCCTCGATCTCGCGCCGGCGCAGCAGCGCGATCTCCTCCCAGCCGCCGGCGGCGCCGAGGCGCCAGTAGGGCTTGCGCAGCGGCACGGGCAGCCAGTGAGCGAACGGCAGCAGCGCGTGCGGCTCGAGCGGGAACGAGAAGGCGGGCGTCTGGACGAACCAGCCGCGTCCGACGCGGCGCAGCTCGGCGGCGAACGCGGCGCGGCGCGGCAGCGGGACGTGCTCGATGACGCTCGAGCTGTAGACGAGGTCGAACTCGCGATCGGCGAACGGCAGCCGCTCGGTCGCGTCGGCGCGGACGAACGGGCCGGGGTAGTCGGGGCGCTCGACGAGATCGACGCCGGTGATGTCGAGCTGCGGCTCGAGGCCGCGCAGCCCGAGCGAGCCACAGCCGAGGTCGAGCACGCGGGCGTCGGCGGGCAGGCGCGTCAGCGCGAAGAACCGCTCGTGACGGCGGGCGCGGGCGCGGGCGGCGAGGGGGGAGGCGAGGCGCGCGAGCGGGCCGCGTGCGGTGAGGTAGACGTCGGGCATCGTAGAATCAGCGTATGGCCTCCGAACGCCAGATAAGCGTCGGCTCGGTGCCGATCGGCGGCGGCGCGCCGGTCGCGGTGCAGACGATGACGAAGACCGAGACGGCGAATCTTGCTGCGACGATGGAGCAGATCCGCACGGTCGCGGACGCCGGCGCGGACATCGTGCGCGTGGCGGTGCCGCGCGAGCAGGACGCGGAGGCGCTGAAGACGATCGTCGCACAGTCGCCGATCGCGATCGTCGCGGACATCCACTTCAACCACACGCTCGCGCTGAAGGCGATCGAAGCGGGCGCGCACTGCGTGCGGCTGAACCCGGGCAACATCGGCGGGCCGGAGAAGGTCGCCGAGGTGACGGCGCTCGCGAGCGAGCGCGGCACGCCGCTGCGCGTCGGCGTCAACTCGGGCTCGCTGCCGAAGCACCTGCGCGCGCTCGAGTACGAGAACCCGGTCGAGGCGCTCGTGACGGCGGCGATCGAGACGGTGCAGCTGATGGAGCGTCTCGACTTCACGGACTTCAAGGTGTCGATGAAGTCGACGTCGGTGCCGAACACGATCGCGTCGAACAGGCTGCTGTCGCAGAAAATCCCGTACCCATTGCACCTCGGCGTCACGGAGGCCGGCACGAAGTGGTCGGGCTCGCTGAAGTCGGCGGTCGGCCTTGGCACGCTGCTGGCCGACGGGATCGGCGACACGATCAGAATCTCGCTGTCGACGTTTCACGCCGAGGAGGAGGTGAAGGTCGCGTGGGAGATCCTCAAGGCGCTGAAGCTGCGCGAGCGCGGCCCGGACCTGATCGCGTGCCCGACGTGCGGGCGGCTCCAGTTCGACATGGACAGGGTCGTGATCGAGGTCGAGCAGCGCCTCGAAGCGTACGAGGACCCGATCGAGGTGTCGGTGCTCGGCTGCGCGGTCAACGGGATCGGCGAGGCGCGCCACGCCGACTTCGGGATCACGGGCGCGAAAGACATGGGGATGATCTACTCGAAGGGCGAGCCGCTGAAGAAGGTCCCGACGGAGCAGCTCGTCGACGAGCTGTTCAAGGAGATCGACCGCTACTACGCGGCCGGCAAGGTCGTCCAGCGCGACGAGAGCGCGGCGGCCGAGGCGCGCACGTGGCTCGCGGAGAACGAGGACGAGACGGCGATGACGCCCGAGCGGATCGCCGCGCTGGAAGCGGCGGCGGCGGAGAACGACGCGAGCGCCGCGGAGGTGCTCGCGTCGATGCTCGACGGCGTCAACCCGGTGAGCATCGACGAGACGGTCTCGCCTGTGGCGGGGCGCCGCTTCAGCCGAAGCTAGCGCGCCCCGCCGGGTTCGCGGCTTGGCTCAGCCGGCCGCGGCGAAGCGCTCGGCGACCTTGTCCCAGTTGACGACGTTCCACCAGGCGTCGACGTAGTCGGGTCGGCGGTTCTGGTACTTCAGGTAATAGGCGTGCTCCCATACGTCGACGCCGAGCAGCGGCGTCTTTGAGTCGGAGATCGGGCTGTCCTGGTTGGCCGTGCCGACGATCGCAAGGCCCGAGCCGTCGTGGACGAGCCACGACCAGCCGGAACCGAACTGGTTGACGCCGGTTTCCTTCAGCTTCGCCTGGAAGTCGGAGAGCGACCCGAACGCAGCGTCGATCGCCGCCGCGAGCTCGCCGGAGGGCCCGCCACCGCCGCCGGGGCTCATGCTCTCCCAGAACAGCGAGTGGTTGTAGTGGCCGCCGGCGTTGTTTTTGACGGGGCCTTTCTTCTCGCCGAGGCTGTCGAGGTTCCGCAGCACCTCCTCGACTGGCTTCTCGGCCCACTCGGTTCCCGCGAGCGCCGCGTTCGCCTTGTCGACGTACGCCTGGTGGTGCTTGTCGTGATGGAATTCCATCGTCGCCTTGTCGATGTGCGGCTCGAGCGCGTCGTATGCGTATGGAAGCGGCGGGACTGTGTAGGCCATCTGTGCGGCTCCTTGTTGTGAGGCGTCGAAATCGAAGGTCGCTCGCTGTTCTATCAAAGGGCGTCGCGCCGCCCGAGGGGCGCGGGCGCGCGCGTGCGTATACGCTCGACTGCGCCCGCCCGCCGACACGGCGCGCGCCCTTCAGCGATGACGCGTCTCTCCGAATATCTCCTGCCGACCGAGAAGCAGCCGCCCGCCGACGCGGAGGCGGTCTCGCACAAGCTGATGGTCCGCGCCGGCCTGATCCGCCAAATGGGCGCCGGGATGTGGAGCTGGCTGCCGGCCGGCTGGCGCGCGCACCAGCGCGTCGTTGGAATCGTGCGCGAGGAGATGGACGCGATCGGCGGGCAGGAGATGCTGATGCCGGTGCTGCAGCCGGCCGGGCCGTGGCGCAAGACCGGCCGGCTCGAGATCGAGGAGCTGTTCAAGCTGAAGGACCGCCGCGGGGCCGACATGGTGCTCGCGATGACCCACGAGGAGGCCGTCACGACGCACGTCGCGCATACCGTGCGCTCCTACCGCGACCTGCCGCTGATCCTCTACCACTTCCAGGTCAAGGAGCGCGACGAGGTGCGCCCGCGGGCCGGTGTGCTGCGCACGCGCGAGTTCATCATGAAGGACTCCTACTCCTTCGACCGTGACCGGGCCGGGATGGAGCAGCGCTACGCGCTGCACGTCGGCGCGTATGATCGGATCATGGCGCGCACAGGGCTGCGCTTCTACCGCGTCGAGGGCGACGTCGGGGTGATGGGTGGCGTCGGCGCGCACGAGTATATGGCGCCGTGCGCGGCCGGCGAGGACGAGATCGCGCTCGCCGACGGCTACGCGGCGAACCTCGAGGTGGCGCGCGACAGCCCCGACGTGAGCAAGGAGGGCGATACGTACACGCACGACGGCGTCGAGCTGACGATCGAACCAGCGATCGAGATCGGCAATATCTTCATGCTCGGGACGCGCTACTCCGAGCCGCTGGGCGCGCGCTACCTCGACGAGCACGGCGAGGAGCACCCGATCTGGATGGCCTCCTACGGGATCGGGCCGGCGCGGATCGTCGCGGCGGCGGTCGAGCAGTTCGCCGACGAGCACGGGATCTCCTGGCCACGCGCGCTGGCGCCGTTCGCCGTCCACCTCGTCGCGGTCGGCAGGCCGGGGACGCCCGAGCGCGAGGCCGCCGACGAGCTGTACGCGACGCTGATCGAGGGCGGCGTCGAGGTGCTGTACGACGACCGTGACGTCGGCCCGGGCGAGAAGTTCGCCGACGCTGAGCTGCTCGGCTGCCCGCTGCGCCTGACGGTCGGACGGCGCTCGCTGGAGTCGGGCGAGGTCGAGGCGCAACTGCGCCGCGGGCGTGAGCCCGTCGCGCCGCTGCCGCTCGCCGGCGACGCCGGGGCGCTCCTGCGGTCGGTGGACGAGCTGTGGCGGAGCGCCCCGTAGAGCAGCGCGGCGGCACCGAGCCCAAGCGGCGCCGTCTGACCGCGGCGCGCCTGTTCGGCCTGGACCGCTCCGGGCCGGCGCCGGCGCCTACGCGCAGCGGCAGCCCGCTGCGCCCGTGGACGATCCCGAACGCGATCGGCTTCGTGCGGCTCGCGCTGATCCCGCTGTTCCTGATCCTCGCGCTGTCGCGCGCGGGCGGCCCGGACGCGCTCGCTGCGACGCTGTTCGCGGTGATCGGCTGGGGCGACTACGCCGATGGCATCGCGGCGCGCGTGACGCGCCAGTACAGCCGGCTCGGCGCGCTGATGGACCCGGTCACCGACCGCCTGCTGGTCGTCTCCGGCGCGGTCGTCTGCTGGCGCTTCGAGCTGTTGCCGCGCTGGGCGCTCGCGGTGCTGGCTGCGCGCGAGCTGGCGATGATCGCGCTCGCGCGCTACGGCCTCTCGCGCGGCGTCGACCTGCGGATCAACTGGCCCGGACGGCTCGCCGTCGCGCCGGTGATGGGGTCGTTCTTCTTCGCGATGGTCGGCCTCGAAGCGTTCGGCGAAGTGCTGCTGTACGTCGGTCTCGCGCTTGCGCTGCTCGCGACGGCGCTGTACCTGCGCGTGGGCGCGCGGGCGCTGCGCGGGACGCCGCCCGCAGCCTCAAGCTCAGCCTGACCGTTTGGTCTATAATCCTTTGCTTCCTGCCTGCCGAATCGCCCGCGCGGTCCGGTCGGCGCCAGCCCACGAGGAGAAGAGCTCACGATGGACGAGACGTTCCCCGACCTCGGCTCGCTCTCAGACGCCGAATTGAAAGACGTGATTCGCCAGCTGACCGAGGAAGAGACCGAGATCTCCTACCAGCGGCGCATCCTGCACGGCAAGATCGACATCCTGCGGGCCGAGTTGGTCAACCGCTTGCGCAGCAAGCACGACGACGGCGAGGCGCTGATCACGGGTGAGGACGTGCAGCAGCTGACCGACATCCTCGCGGGCGGCTCGACGGCCGGCGAGGGCGAGGCCGGCGCATGATCGCCCGCGCGAGCGTCGAGCTCCAGCGCGGCGAGCGCGCGCGGGCGATCTGAGACGACGGGTCGCCGGATGGCACTGCATTGCACGGAGTGCGGCTTCGTCAACACCGAGGGCGCCAACTACTGTCAACGCTGCGGCGCGCTGCTGCCGCGCGATGAGTCGAGCGGCGAGCCGGTCACGGCTACGTACAAGATCGACGAGGCCGGCGAGCTCGTGCCGGTCGAGCTCGGCGAGGTGACCGCGCGCGGCCCGGCGCTCGTGATCCGCGCCGGCGGCGGCCGCGTCGGCGAGAGCTTCGCGCTCGACCGCGAGCGCACGAGCATCGGCCGGCGCCCGGACGCCGACGTGTTCCTCGACGACGTCACGGTCTCGCGCGACCACGCGCTGCTGATCCGCCGCGGCGACGCGTGGCACCTCGACGACATGGGCTCGCTCAACGGGACTTACGTGAACCGCTCGCGGATCGAGTCCCAGCGCCTGGAGGAGGGCGATGAGTTGCAGATCGGCAAGTACAAGCTGACGTTCCACGTGCGCTGATGCCGGCGCGTGCGCCACAGGCCGACGTCGAGGAGCTCGAGGCGGCGACCGCCGCGACGGCGTCTGGGCGGACGCGCAACTCGCGCGGCGAGGACGAGGCGGGCGCACGACCGAAGTCGCTGACGATCGGCGCCGTCTGCAAGGCGCTCGCGCAGGAGTTCCCGGACATCTCGATCTCGAAGATCCGCTATCTCGAGGACCAGAAGCTGCTCGCGCCGCGACGCACGCCGGGCGGCTACCGCCTCTACGGGCAGGGCGACGTCGCGCGGCTGCGCACGATCCTGCGGATGCAGCGCGACGAGTTCCTGCCGCTGCGCGTGATTCGCCAGGAGCTCGCCGCCGGGCGCTCGGAGGGCGAGGCGCCGCCGGCGCCCGGGCGCGTCGCGCGCGACGGCATGCGGGCGCTGCGCCCGAGCGTCAGCGTGCGCGAGGCGACGGGCGCGTTGTACTCGCTCGAGGACGTGCTCGAGGACACGAAGGCCGAGGCGAAGCTCGTGCGCGAGCTCGAAGAGTACGGCGTCGTGAAGGGCGAGCTGCGCGGCGGCGTGCGCTACTTCGACGAGACCGAGCGCGAGATCATCGCGGCGGTCGCCGAGCTCGCGCGCTACGGCGTCGGCGGGCGCAATCTGCGCGTGTTCCGCTCCTCGGCCGACCGCGAGGCGAGCCTGCTGCAGCAGATCCTCGCTCCGGCGCTGCGCTCGCGCAACCCCGACCGGCGCAAGGAGGCGCTCGAGGCGCTCGAGAACCTGGCGGCCGTCGCGACGCACCTGAAGCACCTGCTGCTCGTGCGCGACCTGCGCAAGATCGTCCGCTGACGCCCGATGACCTGCGCATCTCTGCGTCCTCGCTTCGGGTCCGTGCTAGCGCACTGTCCCCTTCGCTGCGTCCTTGATCTGCTTGATCCTCGAACGTCAGGGCCAAGATGACGAACGCCGCGGACATCGACTCAGAACGTCTGCGCGAGCTCGTTCGCGAGATCCCCGACTTCCCGCGGCCGGGGATCGAGTTTAAGGACATCACGCCGCTGCTCGCCGACGCGCACGCGCTGGCGAGCGCCGTGCGCGCGCTGGCCGAGCTTGCGCGGCCGCTGCAGGTCGACTGCGTGATCGCGGCCGAGGCGCGCGGCTTCCTGCTCGGGCCGGCGCTCGCGCTCGAGCTCGACGCGGGCTTCGTGCTCGCGCGCAAGCCGGGCAAGCTTCCGTATGAGACGGTCAGCGCCGAGTACCTGCTCGAGTACGGCGCCGATCAGCTCGAGGTGCACAGCGACGCGCTGCGCGACGGCGCGCGCGTGCTCGTGCACGACGACCTGCTCGCGACCGGCGGGACGGCGCTCGCGCTGTGCGAGCTGGTCGAGCAGCTCAGCGGCACGGTCGCCGGCTGCGGCTTCCTCGTCGAGCTCGCGTTCCTCCGCGGCCGCGAGCGCCTGGCGCCGCGCGAGACGCACGCGCTGCTCTCATACGAGGACTGAGACAGTGCCCTCGGCGCGTCGCAGCCGCACGATCGCCGCGCCGCCGGAGCGCTTGTGGGAGGTGATCGGCGACCCGCACCATTTGCCGCGCTGGTGGCCGCGCGTCGAGCGCGTCGAGGACGTCGAGGAGGACGCGTTCACGGAGGTGATGAAAACGTCGAAGGGCAAGCTCGTGCGCGCCGACTTCCGCGTGCGCGCCGTGCGAGCGGACGAGCATGCGCTCGTCTGGGAGCAGCAGCTCGATGGGACGCCGTTCGCACGGCTGCTGAGCTCCGCCGAGACGCACGTGCGCCTGGAGCCGGCGGAAGGGGGGACGAACGTGACGATCGAGCTGCACCAGCGGCTGACCGGCATGTTCCCGCGCTTCGGCGGCTTCATGGTGCGGCGCGCGGCCGCGGCGACGCTCGAGCAGGCGCTCGACGGGCTGGAGCGGATCGGTGGCTGAGGCGAGCGCGCACGGCGACGCGGACGCGCCGAGGATGCGCTGGTGGGGGTGGGGCGCGCCCGAGCACCCGCAGGGGCTGCCCACGGGGGCGCTGCGCTTCCTCGCGGAGACGGTTGGAACGGGGCCGCGGCCGGTGGCGCCGGTCGCGCTCTCGCGCGTCCAGCTGGCGGCCTCGACGCTGGACGAGGCGGCGCTCTCGCAGTTGCGCCAGATCGTCGGCGCGGAGGCGGTGCGTGTCGATCACGCAGAACGCGTGCTGCACGCCGCCGGCAAGGGCTATCCGGACCTCGTCCGTCTGCGCGCGGGCGAGCCGGAGGGCGCGCCGGACGTCGTCGTGCTGCCGGGCGACGCGGCGCAGGTCGCGGCGCTGCTCGCGCTGTGCGCGCGCCGCTCGCTCGCGGTCGTGCCGTTCGGCGGCGGCACGAGCGTCGTCGGCGGCGTCGCGCCGCTGCGCGGCGCGCATGGCGGTGTCGTCTCGCTCGACACGACGCGGCTGAGCGATCCGGCCGCGCTCGACCGCGAGTCACGCACGGTCACGGTCGGCGCCGGCGTGCGCGCGCCGGCGCTCGAGCGCCAGCTCGCTCGCCACGGCCTGACGCTGGGGCACTTCCCGCAGTCGTTCGAGTACGTCTCGCTCGGCGGCTGCGCGGCGACGCGTTCGGCGGGACAGGCCTCCAGCGGCTACGGCGCGATCGAGAAGATGATCGTGGGGCTGCGGGTCACGGCGCCGACCGGCGAGATCGCGTTGCCGGCGCTGCCGGCGAGCGCCGCCGGCCCGTCGCTGCGCCAGACGCTCGTCGGCTCGGAGGGGACGCTCGGCGTGATCACCGAGCTCGCTCTGCGCGTCCGCGAGGCGCCGCGCGAGCGGATCTACGAGGGCGTCTTCTTCGAGGACTTCGCCGTCGGCGTTGAAGCGCTGCGCGCGCTCGCGCAGGGCGGCGCGACGCCCGACGTCGCACGGCTGTCCGACGAGCCCGAGACGCGGATGTCGCTCGCGCTGGCCGGCTCGGGCGGTATGAAGGGCGCGCTCGGGCGGCTGTATCTCGGCGCGCGCGGCTACCGCGAGGGTTGCCTGGCGATCCTCGGTTTCGAGGGCGGCGAGCGCGAGGCAAGGCTGCGGCGCGCGCGGGCGCTCGCGCTCGTTCGCGAGCGAGGCGGCCTCGCGGTCGGGCGCTCGCCGGGCGAGGCGTGGCTGAAGGCGCGCTTCGCCGCGCCCTACCTGCGCGATGAGCTGCTGACGCACGGCGTGATGGTCGAGACGCTGGAGACGGCGACGCAGTGGGCGAACCTGCGTCGGCTGCACCGCGCGGTCGGCGAGGCGATCGAGCGGGCTCTGCGCGGAGCGGGCACGCCAGGGCTGGTGATGTGCCATGTCTCGCATCTGTACGAGACCGGCGCGTCGCTCTACTTCACGTTCCTCGCGCGCCAGCGCGACGAGGACCCGATCGGGCAGTGGCGCGCGGCGAAGCGCGCGGCGAGCGATGCGATCGTCGAGGGCGGCGGCACGATCACGCACCACCACGCGATCGGACGCGACCACGCTCAGTGGATGCGCGCGGAGATCGGCGAGACGGGGCTCGCCGCGCTGCGCGCGCTGAAGGCCGAGCTCGACCCGGCCGGCGTGATGAATCCGGGCAAGCTGCTCGGCGACTGACGCCTGACCCGAGGACGCCGCTCCGCGCAGTGTCGAGGGCTCGCTAGTGCAGCCCGAAGACGCCGCTCAACACGACCGGCCCAGGGCTCGTCGGCGTGCTCTTCGTCTCGCGCGTGAGCAGCATCGTGTGGTACTTGCCGGCGTCTTTCGGCAGCAGCGCGCCGCCTTGGAGGTTGCCGTTTGAGCCGACGTTCGGCGCGCGGCTGAGCGCCTCGAAGCTCGTCGGCGAGTTGTACAGCCAGACGGCGTAGAAGAAGCCTTTCGAGGGGGCCAGGTGCTCGGCGGCGAGGTAGAACGCGTACTGGCTGCCTTCGGAGAGGACCTCGGCGACGCCAACGGCTTTGCTCGCGGGGTCGGGCGAGGTCAGCGTGACCCGCCTGTCTTCTTTCGCTCGTGCGCCGGAGCTGCCGCTCGATGGGCCGCTCGTGCTTGCGGTCGATCCCGACGCGCTCGTCTTCGGGCTGCCGGAGGAGCCGCCGCCGCTCGACACCAGCACGACGACCACGACGACGATCGCCGCGAGCAGCAGCGCGCCGGCGCGGCGCGAGCTCGGCGGGGCGGGGAGCGAGCGACGCGCCGCCGGCGAGGCCTTCGCGGAGAGGGCGTCGGCGGCGACCGCGACAGGCTCGCGCGCGGGCGCGGCCGGCGGATCGTCGGGCGCGCCCGCGGGGATCTCCGGCAGCGGCGCGTCGGACAGCGGCGCGAGCTCGGCGGCGAGCGCGTTCGCCCATGCGCGCGCCGGCGGCGAGCCGTCGAGGTAGCTGCGCGTCGCCAGGCGCTCGCCGACGCCGTCGCGCTGCGAGAGCAGGTAGTCGCCGACCTCGGCGCGCTGCTCGGGGCTGAGCGCGAGCGCGAGCGGGGCGGCGAGCACGGCGAGCGCGGCGTGCGCGCGGTCGTGCACGGCCTGCTCGGAGATCCCGAGCAGCGCGGCGACCTCGGCGTAGCTCTTTCGCGTGCGCAACAGCAGCGAGAGCGTCGCGCGCTGGTCGGGGGGGAGGTCGTCCAGTCGGCTCATCGATGGTTCTCGGCCGCTCGCCGGCGCCTGCGACGGCGCCGTGCGGCGAGGCGCTTAGGCTATCGTGGCGTCGGGATGGGCAAGCCGAGCGCAGAGCATCTTGCCGCCTCGGTCCGTGGGTTCGACAAGCACTACGGCTTGGAGCTGCTCGACGTCGGCGAGGAGCAGGTCAGCGCGCAGGTGCGCGTGCGCGAGGAGCTCAAGCAGCCCGTCGGGCTCGTGCACGGCGGCGTCTACGCGTCGATCGCCGAGTCGCTCGCGTCGCTGGCGACGGCGCTGGCCGTGCTGCCGCAGGGCGAGACGGCGATGGGGCTGTCGAACGCGACGAGTTTCCTGCGACCGATCACCGACGGCGTCATCCACGCGGTCGCGACGCGCCTGCACCGTGGGCGCACGACGTGGGTGTGGGACGTGCGCTTCACCGACGACGCCGGGCGCACGTGCGCGGTGACGCGGATGACGATCGCCGTGCGCGCGCTGCCCGCCGCCGCCACCGCGTCCATTTCCTAGCCGAGCGCGCGCAGCGGCAAGGGTTCCTGCGAGGGCAGCGGCGTCGAGCCGTAGCCGGTATCCGGCAGCCTCGCCGGCAGCGTCCCGCCGGGCGCGCCGACTTCGTTGATCGCGACGAGCGTCTGCGCCGCGGCGCGCGCGAGCGAAGCGCTCTCGGCGTAGATCCCGACGACGACGCCGGCGGTCGGGATCTCGATCGTCGCGCCGTGCTGGGCGACGACGGCGGGGACGCCGCGGATCAGCGCCGTGCGCCGCGGCGTCGAGCCGCCGGCGACGAAGCTGTTGTCGGGCGAGGTGACGACGCGCACAGGCGTCACGCACGTGTTCTGGCCGCCTTCGACGCAGTCGCCGTACTGCACGCCGTAGGCGCCGCCGGGGTCGTGCAGCGCTTCGGTGATCTGCAGGCCGTGGAAGGAGCGGCCGAGCCAGTAGACGGGATAAGGCGCGACGAGCATCGTCTCGAGCTCGTTGTGCGGGATCGGCTGGTCCTGCAGCGTGCTGCCGCAGCCGCCGAGCGCGAGCGCGAGCGCCGCGGCGCCCGCGAGCAGCGCGGACGGGAGCGCCCGTGAGCGGCGGCGTCGGGGCGTGTATCGGCGTCGGCGCGCCGAGCTGCGAGCGGCCATCGTCGAGCTCACCCGCGGTAGCGGTTGGTGATCGGCATCCGCCGGTCGCGCCCGAACGCGCGCTCGGTGACCTTGATCCCGGGAGGCGCCTGGCGGCGCTTGTACTCGGCGTGGTCGACGAGCCGGATCGTGCGCTCGACGACGTCGGCCGGCAGCCCTTCGGCGATCAGCTGGTCGCAGCCGAGGTGCAGCTCGACGTAGCCGTGCAGGATCCGGTCGAGCAGCTCATACGGCGGCAGTGAGTCCTCGTCGCGCTGGTCGGAGCGCAGCTCGGCCGAGGGCGCGCGCTCGATGATCGAGGCGGGGATCGGCGAGGAGGTGCGCCCGGCGCCGCCGGCGGCCGAGTTGCGCCACTCGCAGAGCCGGTAGACGAGCGTCTTGGCGACGTCCTTGATCACGGCGAAGCCGCCGGCGAGGTCGCCGTACAGCGTCGTATAGCCGACCGACATCTCCGACTTGTTGCCGGTCGCGAGCACGAGCCAGCCGAACTTGTTCGACAGCGCCATCAGCAGGTTGCCGCGGATCCGCGCCTGCAGGTTCTCCTCGGTGAGGTCGTGCTCGAGTCCCTCGAATTCCGCCTCGAGCGTGTGCGCGTAGGACTCGACGACCGTCTCGATCGGCAGCTCGTGAACGCGCGCGCCGAGCGCGACGGCGAGCTCGCGCGCGTCCTGCTGCGTGTCGCGCGAGGAGTAGCGCGAGGGCATCACGACGGCGCTGACGCGATCGGCGCCGAGCGCGTCGACGGCGATGCACGCGACGAGCGCCGAGTCGATCCCGCCGGAGAGCCCGAGGACGACGTGCGCGAAGCCGTTCTTCTCGACGTAGTCGCGCAGGCCGAGCGTCAGCGCGGCGTAGACCTCGGCCTCGATCGGCTCGATCGGCTGTGCGAGCGAGCCGCCCGCAGGGGAGTTGCGGGCACCCGCGTCGACGCTCGCCGGCAGGCCGGGCAGCAGCGCGACGTGCGGTGGCGCCTCGCCGCCGATCGGCGAGCGCGCGGAGACGCGATGGCCGGGGTCGCGCAGCCGCGCGGCTGCGGCCGCGGCGAGATCGACGTCGCAGATCAGCAGCTCCTCGCGGAACTGCGCGGCGCGCGCGATCGTCGCGCCGGTGTGGTCGACGACGCACGAGTGCCCGTCGAACAGCAGCTCGTCCTGGCCGCCGACGAGCGCGCAGAACGCGACGCAGGCGAGGTTGTCGCGGGCGCGCTGGGCGAACATCCGCTCGCGTTCGAGGCCCTTGCCGGCGTGGTAGGGGGAGGCGGAGATGTTGAGGATCAGCGTCGCGCCGGCGAGCGCCTCGTCGCTAGCGGGCGGGCCCGGCTCCCAAATGTCCTCGCAGACGGTCAGCCCGATCCGCTGGGAGCCGCCCGTGGGCTCGCCGATGTCGATCACGGCGCCGGCCGAGCCGGCTTGGAAGTAGCGCTCCTCGTCGAACACGCCGTAGTTGGGCAGGAACACCTTGCGGTAGACGGCGTGCACGCCCCCATCGGCGAGCACGGCGGCGGAGTTGAACACGTCCTCGGCGCGCTCGGGATAGCCGACGACGGCGACGATCCCGTGCGTCTCGCGCGCGAGCTCGTCGAGCGTCGCGTGGGTCGCGGCGAGGAAGTCCTCGCGCAGCAGCAGATCCTCGGGCGGGTAGCCGCTCAGCGCGAGCTCTCCGAACAGCACCAGCTCGGCGCCCGCCTCGAGCGCCTGCTCGCGCCCCGCGCGAATCCGTTCGGCGTTGCCCGCGAGGTCGCCGACGGTGGCGTTCATCTGGCAGAGGGCCAGGCGCACCTCAGCTTGCGCTGGCGCGCCGCGCGCCGGCGGCGCGTCCTGACGCGGACTTGCTCTTGCTCGCGCTCGCTTTCTTCGCGCGCCGTTTCGCCGGCGCACGAACGCCGGCGGCGCGGGCGAGCGAGGCGATCGCCCACTTCAGATCGCCGACGATCGACTCGAGATCGGGGAGCGCGTCGAAGTCGCCGAGCAGGCCAAAGCCAAGATGTCCGTCGTAGCTCATCACGGCGACCCCGAGCGCCTGGCGCTGCGCGAGCGGGACGACGGGGTAGAGCACGCGCAGGCGCCGGCCGAGCACGTACAGCGGAAACTGCGGCCCCGGGACGTTCGTCACGACGAGGTTGAAGAAGCGCTGGCGCGCCTGCAGGCGTGCGGCCTGGCTGAGGATCGTCGGCGGCGCGAAGCCGGCGAGGTTCGTCAGCACCTGCGCGCCGACGGCCTGGCCGGAGCGCTTCAGGTCCTCCATCGCGCTTGCGATCTGCCGCAGGCACTCCGACGGGGTCTCGACGCCGACTGGCAGCGGCGCCCACATCGCCGCGACCTGGTTGCCGAGCGCGCCGCGGTCGGAGTCGGCGCGCACGGAGACCGGAACCATCGCCTTCAGCTCGAGCCCGGCGGTGTCGAAGCCCTTGCGGCGCAGGTAGCGTCCGAGCGCAAGGCTGACGGCGGCGAGCACGACGTCGTTGAGCGTGCCGCCGAGCGAGCCCTTGATCGCTTTGAACTGGCCGAGGTCGGCGTCGAGGAACGTGTAGCGCCGGTGCGGGCCGATGTCGACGTTGAACGGGCTGTCGGGCGCCGGCGCGCGTACGCCGGCGATCGTCGTCGCGCCGATGCTCGCCAGCCCGTCGACGAGCTGCGAAGCGGCGCGCCGCGGCGCGCGCAGCAGCCGTCGCGCGCCGCGCGCCATCTCGGTCGGCATCGTCGTGCGCTCGCGCAGCGCCTCGCCGAGCAGCTTCGCGGGACCGGGCAGCGGCTTCGCGGTCCACGGAACCGGCGGCCGTGAGCTCGGCACGGGATCGGGAGCGGCGTCGAACAGGACGGTCGTGATGTCGACGCCGGAGACGCCGTCGACCAGCGCATGGTGGGTCTTCGCGATCAGCGCGAAGCGTTCGCCGGCCATGCGCTCGACGAGCCAGATCTCCCACAGCGGCTTGGAACGGTCCAGGCGCTGAGAGAACAGGCGCCCAGCGAGCTGCTTCAGCGCCTGCTCGTCGGCGGGCTTCGGCAGCGCGGTGTGGCGAATGTGGTAGCGGGGATTGAAGTGCGGGTCGTCCGCCCACACGGGACGCCCCTGCCCGTAGGGGACGAACGCCAGGCGCTGGCGATAGCGGGGAACGAGGTGCAGGCGGCTGACGACGTGGTCGACGAGCTCCTGCGGCGTCGGCGCGGTCCCGTCGAAAACCATCACCGAGGCGACGTGCATGTGCGCGGTTGAGTTGTCCTCCAGGTGCAGGAAGGTCGAGTCAAGCGCCGTCAGGCGGTCGGGGTTGGCCATCGGACGATTGTCGCTGTTCGCGTGCTCGCCGTCAACGATTCGGCGGACTGGATCGCACGCGCTCAAGCCGCGGGCGACGAAAGCCGAGACATCAACATGACGAGCACGAAGCTCGGCCGCGGCCGGCTGGCCGCGCGCGCCCACCTCGACCAGGCGGTCACCGACCCGCGCTCGGCCGATGAGCTGATGCGTTGGGTCGGCGTCGCGATGTTCGTGCTCGGCTCGGCGGTGCTGTGGGCGACGCTGCCGCTGCCGGACCCGAACACGAGCGATCACCCGGCGATCCGGATCGTCGCCGGGCTGCTCGCGCTCGGCGCGGTGTTCGTCTGGCTGTTGCGCCCCGGCCGGCGCTGGGTCTCGCGGATCACGGTGATCTACGGGATTTTGCTGGTCAGCGCGCTGATGGCAGTCACGCGGCCGATCGAGGCGACGCCGTTCTTCTACCTCTGGCCGATGGTCTTCTCGGCGTACTTCTGCTCGCGTCGCGAGGTGATCGCCGACCTCGTGCTGATGTGGGTGACGCTCGGC
>DATHND010000121.1:0-24662 GCA_035486335.1 Solirubrobacteraceae bacterium | reverse complement strand
GAAGCCAACGCAGGCGATGATCGCAATGCCGAACGCGGCGACAAGCATCAGGAGCCTCCTTGCACCATCGGGACGAGTCTAGCTTTGCCGCAGTTTAGATCATCGTGCTGGAGGATGTAGGCATGGCACGACCGGGGCACGCCTACTTGGCAGCGTCGTCCAGCGACATTCGCCTGCCGGGAAGGCGCGCGGAGCGGTAGGTCGGTCGATCTGATTGCGTGCATCCACGCAGAGCAAGGGTCAAGCTCGGCCCTGCTGGTCCGTGCGCGATCGGCGCTCCGTCGCTCCCGTGGGAATCGTCACTTGGCCCCGTTCTCGGTCAGCACGACAGGGGCGTGCGTGGTGACCTCCTCGAACCTCTTCGGGTCGCGCAAATCCTTCACCAGCTTCCTCACCCAGGCGTCGGTGTAGAGGTAGTCGCAGTGGAGCTCGTCCCACAAGCAGTAGCGCTGGTCGGTCAACTCGGGGCGCTGCGCGTGCCTGTCGGGGCGGACCTCGTAGAAGTGCCAGGCTCGCGTGTGGTGCGCGAAGACGTTGAACCTCACGCCGAGCCCGGCTTCCACGAGTTCGGCCACGCGCTTGGGCTTGTGGAGGCCCATGTTCTGTACCGGGACCGCCTGCCGGCGCACGATGGTCTGCACCACGTCTCGCGCCTGGCGCTGCTCGTCGGTCATCTCCTCCTCGCGCACGAAGCGCACGACGGCGTCGGCCTCGGTCCTCGGCCCGGTCTGCGGCAGGAGCAGCACGCGGAAGTCGTAGCGGTGGTCGCCCTGCACCTCCTCGGGCAGCGAGGCGTCGTAGTCCCGGATGAAGGCGGTCACCTTCTTGGGGAGCTTGCGGTGCGTGCGCTCCAGGATCTTCACGGCGTCGGGCGTGAGGCTTGAGAGGAACACCGGGAAGCGCAGGCTGTCGCCGATGCTCTCGGCCTCGCCGAAGATGCGCACGCACGCCTCCACGTAGTCGAGCATGTGCGCCTGCGTCTTCCCCGCCACGACCACGGCGAGGAGCTTGTCGTAGCGGTGCTCGATCTTGTTGCGCAGGTGGATGAAGAACTCGACGTTGCGCCGCACGGGGTCGTTCTCGTCGGCGTACTCGGCGGCGAGGCAGTCCGCGAGGCCCCAGGTCTTCGGCTCGCCTTCGACGCGCACGAGCCGGCGCCCGCTCCAGTGGCGGAAGTCGATGCCGTCACGGTCGAAGCGCGCGTGCAGCAGGTAGAGCCATGCCAGGTGCATGTGGACGATGAAGCCCTCCAGGCTGCGCTCGGAGGTGGAGCGGTTGTAGAGATCCACCGCCAAGCAAGCCTCGTTCTTCGAGGCTTGGAGCGTGTGCCACCACCTGGGGCGTCGAGCCATATGCCGCCCCATGATATGAGCGCGTCCCTGCCCGATGGCCGGAACAGCCGAGCAAGCGGCATCTGTTGCACAGCCTGAATCAGTGCCCTCGCGTGAACCAAGGCGCGCTCGCTGGCAGCTCCCTATTTCGAAACAGCCGGGGTGTGGGTAGCGCGGTGGTCCCTAGCTCCGCCTGACAATACGCTCCTGGTCATCGGTGTCGAACATCAGTGCCACCGTACGAGCGAGAACAAGGACGGTGACCGCAAGGCTGATCGAAACGGCAAGACCGTTGGCATGTGAATCCTGGTACAGATACCGATAGGCGTAATAGATGAAGCCAAAAGCGCTACCAATGATTGCTGTGATTATGAGTAGGGTAGTGGCATCCAGGAACCTACGAGAAAGCCCAGGCCTAGTTGACCGTAGTTCTTCCCAGGTTCGTGATCCTCCTCCGAAGAATGTGACGGTTGCTGGCCCTAGGAGATACTCCAAATCGCTGTCATACACACCACGGTGCATGATCCTCATTGTCTCACCAACCACATTTCGATATACGGCGTGGGCTGAGATGAGGGATACAAACTCGTACAGGAGCAGCGAGATAAGAGCGGGTATAATCGTCAGAACCGACACAACGTTCGTCAGCTTAATGGGCCCGACGGTGACTTCTGCATGCTTGGCGCCCTTCAGCAGAACAAACGTGATTAGCAGCGCCACGAGGAGCAGTGTGCTCCGTCGCATGGACTGCATGATTTCGCGCCAAGTGGTGAGTAGCGCATCGAGGTAGTGTTGACCGAACGCGGCGAGAGTGTCGTCATTGAACGCATCCTCCACTCGCTCGCGAAGCGACGGCCAAGATGGCTCGCTCGCGGAACTCGACATTAGAGTGAGCGGCGAGTCCGGCGCCGTCGAAACGCTTGCGCTGCTACTCGCACATCGACGAGCGTAGATCACAGGGCGGACGTCACTGAAGAGCAGCATTCTGCGTATGTGTCGGTTAGTGGATGGCCACATCATGTGGGCTTCGTCGCGCTCTCGATCGCGCTGTGGTCGGGACCTCCCAAGACGTCGAACGCAAGCAAGCACCAGGTCAACCGACGCCCACCGCCGGCGCCGCCACCAACGCTTGGTTTGCGCGCCGACAAGTTTCGCCCACCTTTCTTGTCGGCAAACAAACCCAGGCCGGCAGGTGACGGCTGGTCGCCGTATCCAGCTCGTATCTGCTAATAGGTCAGCGATGCGCCGGAAGGCCCGCGACAGCCGACCATCAAAGCTCGACGGGGTGAGCTAGCTTGTCGAACGTGCCGGACCCTTGTGAGACTGCACTCGCCGCAGTCGAGGTCTTCTGCGAGTCGCGCGTGCCCGAGCAGCATCGGGACGAGGTCCGCCTCGAAGGCGCGCGTCGTGGCAACACGATCACAATCCTCGAGCGGCGCGCTCCGTGGAACCGGGATCTGATCGGCCCGGACTGGACAAGCGTCGAGGTCGCTCAGCTGCGAAAGCTGCTCATCCTCGATGCCGCCGAGACGCTCGATGATCTGCGGGTGCCGCCCGGAAACAGGCTTGAGAAGCTCAAGGGAAACCGGGCCGGTTCCTACAGCGTCCGCATCAACCAACAATGGCGCATCTGTTTCAGGTGGACCGAGGCTGGGCCTGAGGACATCGAGATCGTCGACTGCCACTGAGACGCAGGCAGGGAACCCATCATGACAGCGGACTCGGTCATGGACCCCAGTCATCCAGGCGAGGTGCTGATGCTTGAGTACCTGCAGCCCCTTGACGTCACCCAGCACCGGCTAGCGGTGGCCATAGGCGTTCCGCCGCGACGAATCAACGAGATCGTCCACGGCAAGCGGCGCATCACCACCGACACGGCTCTGAGGCTCGCACGATACTTTGGGACCAGCGAGCGCTTCTGGCTGAACCTCCAGGACCGCTACGACATCGAAGTAGAGCGGGACCGACTCGGTCCGAGCCTCGATGAGATTCAGCCGCTCGCACCTGCGTGAGCCCAATGGGACCTCGCCGATCAAGCGAGGATGACGCGCCTCGGCACCTTCAGCTCGCTGTTTGCTGCTAATAAAGGCAGACCAGGCACCGAGACAGCTACGCCACATCGCGACGCGGAGGAGCGGAACGCACCCGTGCCATCCGAGATCCAGCACAACGCTCCCGTCGAGCAAGAACGCTCGGCTTCGCACATAGCACGCCTTCCTTCCAGATCCCAGCTCGCGGAGCTTCCACGGCTGCCCGTTTTAGCGGCTCTGCCGATCGTCGAGCGGCGCAACCCCGGTCGTCCGTGATCGGCCTGCGCCGGCAGCGCGTAGACTCCAACCGTCCAGCCAGCAAGTTCGTCAGACCGACTCGACGGCAGATCATGTCCTCCACCGAGATAACGCTGCTCGCCGGCGATCGGCATCGCGTCGAGGGCGAGCCGGCGGAGGTCGAGCGCCTGATTCTCAACGCGGCGCGTGGCTCGCTGCTGGAGTTCGCGTGGCTGACCGACGCCGCAACGGGCGAGCCGATCGCGCTGAACCCCGAGCATGTCGTGATGCTGCGCGCCGTTCGCGCCTGAGACGCCGTCGTCGTCGAGCCCCGGCCGTGCGACGCACGAGCGCAGCGCCATCCTTCTTGTTCGTGGCCGCGTCAACAGACGGCCGGTTGCGAGTAGTTCGGACGCTCTCCGCGATCCACGGCGGACCCGCGAGACGTTGGATCCGGCTATAAATGGGCCCGGTGGAAGCGACCGACGCCGAGCCCGAGCGAGCAGCGCGCGCTGACCGCGCCGCGGCCTTCGGCGGCGGCGCGAGCGCACGATGACCGACCATGCGGCGATCGAGGTTCGCGGCCTGGTCAAGCGCTTCGGCGACGTTCGCGCACTCGACGAGGTTGATCTGACCGCGCGCCCCGGGCAGGTCGTCGGCCTGCTCGGGCCCAACGGCGCCGGAAAGACGACGCTCGTGCGCATCCTCGCGACGCTGCTGAAGCCGGACGCCGGCGAGGCGCACGTCCTCGGTCTCGACGTGCTCCACGACGCGGCGAGGCTGCGCGAGCGGATCGGCCTCGCCGGCCAGTACGCAGCGGTCGACGAGAACCTCACGGGACTCGAGAACCTGACGATGGTCGGCCGGCTCTACGGCGCGAAGCGCGCGACCGCGAAGGAGCGCGGCCGTGAGCTGCTCGAGCGCTTCGACCTCGTCGAGGCCGCCGGACGGCCGACGAAGACCTACTCGGGTGGGATGCGTCGTCGCCTCGATCTCGCCGCGGCGCTGGTCGCACGCCCGCCGGTGCTGTTCCTCGACGAGCCGACGACGGGTCTTGACCCGCGCAGCCGTCTGGAGGTGTGGTCGACGATCGAAGGGCTCGTCGCGGAAGGCACGACCGCGCTGCTGACGACGCAGTACCTCGACGAGGCCGACCGGCTCGCCGACACGATCGCCGTGATCGACCACGGGCGCCTGATCGCCGAGGGCACGTCCGACCAGCTCAAGGACCGCCTCGGCGGCGAGCGTCTCGAGGTCCGTCTCGACGACGGCGCCGACGCGAGCGTCGCGGTGCGGGCGCTCGCGTCGATGGCGGACGACCCGCCGAGCGTCGAGGGCAACGTCGTCAGGGTGAGCGTGCGCGAGCGCGCCGGCGCGATCGTCGAGGCGGTCCGACGGCTGAGCGACGCCGGCGTCGGCGTCGATGACCTCGCGCTGCGGCGCCCGACGCTCGACGACGTGTTCCTCGCGCTGACCGGCCATGCCGCCGAAGCGAGCGTCGAGGAGCAGCCGGAGCAGGAGCGAGCCGCGTGAGACGGCTCGTCACCGACACGCTGATCATCGCCGAGCGCAACCTGATCCGCCTGCCGCGCGCGCCGGAACTGCTGATCGGCTTCACGATTCAGCCAATCATGTTCGTGCTGCTGTTCCGCTACGTGTTCGGCGGCGCGATCAGGACGCCCGGCTACAGCTACGTCGACTTCCTGATTCCGGGCATCATCGTCCAGAACACGGCGTTCGGCGGCTTCGCGACGGCGCTCGGGCTCAACGAGGACGTCCGCAAGGGCCTGATCGACCGCTTCCGCTCGCTGCCGATGTCGCGCGCGGCGGTGCTCGGCGGCCGCACGCTGTCAGACGTCGCGACCAACGCGCTGTCGATCACGATCCTGCTCGTCACCGGCGTGATCATCGGCTTCAGCTTCCAGACGAGCTTCCTGCACGCGGCCGCCGGGATCGGGCTGCTGCTGCTGTTCGGCTATGCCTTCTCGTGGTTCCTCGCGTTCCTCGGCCTGCTCGTCACCTCGCCCGAATCGGTCAACTCGGTCGGCTTCATCGCGGTCTTCCCGCTGACGTTCATCTCCTCCGCGTTCGTCCCTGTCGCCTCGATGCCCGACGGTCTGCGCCAGTTCGCCGAAGTCAACCCGTTCACGATCATCGTCGACGCGATGCGCCACCTGTGGCTCGGCGCGCCGGCCGGCGACAGCGTGTGGGGCGCCGTCGTCTGGTCGCTCGCGATCATCGCCGTGTTCGCTCCGCTAGCCGTCGCACGCTATCGCCGCGCGGCGGGCGGCTGAGCGCGAGCCCTGAGCGCACAGCCCGCGCCGTTCCCACATGTGACCGCGCACGCGAGCTGCGGGTGCTATGCGTAGCACCGGATGACCCACGCAGCCGACAGCCGAGCGATCCGCGCGACCGTCAGCGGCGCCGTGCAAGGCGTCGGCTTCCGCGAGGCGACGCGGCGCGAGGCGACGGCGCTCGGCGTGCTCGGGTGGGTGCGCAACTGCGAGGACGGCGCGGTCGCCGTGCACGCCGAGGGACCGAGCGCGGCCGTCGATCGACTGCTCCGCTTCCTCGCCGACGGGCCGCGCGGCGCAGACGTCGCGGAGGTGGCCATCGAGAGCGCGAAGGTTGAGGGTCACGAGCAGTTCGCGATCCGTGGCGTCGGCGCCGGCGTGTTCGTCGTTCAGCAGCACGCGGCGAGCACTCGCCATTTCGACCTGCGCTTGCAGGTCGACGGGGCGATGCGCTCGTGGGCGGTGCCGAAAGGTCCGTCGCTCGACCCGTCCGTCAAGCGCCTGGCCGTGCAGGTCGAGGACCACGAGCTCGCGCACAACGAGTTCGAGGGCGCGACCGAGAACGGCGGCGTGATCGTCTGGGACCGCGGCTCCTACGAGCAGGGCGGCCGCGTGCCGTGGCCCGAGGCGCTCGAGCGCGGCCACGCCGTGTTCGTCCTGCACGGCGAGAAGCTGCGCGGCGGCTTTGCGCTGCAGCGCACGCGGCCGGCCCCGAAGCCCCAGTGGCTCCTGCTCAAGCGCCGCGACGAGCAGGCGCGACCCGGCCACGACGTCATCGCCGAGCGACCCGAGTCGGTCAAGAGCGGCCGCACGCTCGACGAGCTGCTCGGCGCCGCGTCGTAGCCTGGACGGCGTGCCCGGCTCATCGCGCCATCGCGTAGTCGTCGTCGGCGGCGGCTTCGCCGGCCTGCAGGCCGCGCTGAAGCTGGCAAAGGCGCGCAAGGCGCTCGACGTGACGCTCGTCGACCGGCGCAACTTCCACCTGTTCCAGCCGCTCGCCTACCAGGTCGCGACGGGCGCGCTATCGCCAAGCGAGATCTGCTACCCGCTGCGGACGATCTTCCGCGGCCGCAAGAACGTCCGCGTGCTGCTCGCCGAGGCGAGCGGCTTCGACCTCGCGCAACGCCGCGTCGAGCTTGAGAGCGTCGGCGAGATCCCCGCGCCGGCGTCGCTGCAGTACGACAGCCTGATCGTCGCCGGCGGCTCGCGCTACTCGTACTTCGGCCACGACGAGTGGCGTGAGCACGCGCCCGAGCTGAAGTCGCTCGAGGGCGCGCTCGACATCCGCAGCCGAATTCTCAGCGCACTCGAGGCAGCCGAGTGGGAGCCCGACGCAGAGCGCCGCCGCGCATGGCTCACGTTCGTCGTCGTCGGCGCCGGCCCGACGGGCGTCGAGATGGCCGGTCAGATCGCCGAGATCGCACACGACAGCGGCCACGACTTCCGCACGGCCGACACGCGCGCGGCGAAAGTGCTGCTCGTCGAGGCCGCCGATCGCGTGCTGACCGGCTTTCCGCCCTCGCTGTCGGCGAGCGCCGCGCGCGCGCTCGAAGGGCTCGGCGTGACACCGCTGCTCGAGCACACCGTGACGGACGTCGACGGCGACGCCGTGACGACGACGGGCCCCGCGGGCGAGCCCGCGCGATACCCCGCGCGCACCGTCGTATGGGCGGCTGGCGTCACGCCGTCCGCCCTCGCGCAGTCGCTGGCCGGTGCGGCCGGCGTCGAGACGGACCGCGCCGGCCGCGTCCTCGTCGAGGAAAACTTGACAATTAGCGGCCACCCCGAGGTGTTCGCGCTCGGCGACATGGTCGCGATCCGCCGTGGCGAGGAGATCGAGACGCTGCCTGGGCTCGCCCCGGTCGCGATGCAGCAGGGGCGCCACGCGGCGCGCACGATCCTCGAGCGGCTTGCGGGCAAGCCGGCGCGACCGTTTCACTACACCGACAAGGGCAACCTCGCGACGATCGGCCGCGCGAAGGCGGTCGCCGATCTCAAAGGCGTGCACCTCAGCGGCGGCATTGCGTGGATCACATGGCTGGCCGTGCACCTTTGGTACCTGATCGGCTTCCAGAACCGCTTGCTCGTGTTCACGCGCTGGGCGTTCAGCTTCCTCACGCACGGGCGCGGTGCGCGGCTGATCGCCGGCGGGCGCGCGGCGGGCGCTACGGGAGCGGCGGGCGCGGATAGGGCAGCGGCGTGAGCGTCTCCTCCAAGCGCTCGCGCAGCGGCTCGAAGCGCGGCGGCAGCGACAGCCGCTCGCCGAGATGCGCGGCGTCCTCGTCGACGGCGAAGCCGGGGCCGATCGTCGCGATCTCGAACAGCACGCCGCTCGGCTCGCGGAAGTAGACCGAGCGGAAGTAGAAGCGGTCGATCACCGGCGTCGGATGCGCGCCGGCGTCGGATGCGCGCGTGCGCCATTGCTCCTGATCTGCCGGCTGGCAGGCGAACGCGACGTGGTGGACGCTGCCGGCGCCCTGGCTCGCGAGCGCCTCCGGCGGAGCGGCGTCGTAGGCGTAGACGCTGCCGCGCCGCTCGCCGCGCACCTCCCAGCGCCGTCCGTCGGCGGTCGTGAAGCCGAGCCCGTCGAGCAGCAGGCCGGCGCTGCGCGCTGGGTCGACCGCGTACGCGCGCACGCCGTCGAAGCCCTGCAGCGCGTGCTCGGCGGGGATCTCGGGCGCACTCGCGCGCAGCGGCGCGTCGGCGACGCTCGCGATCAGCAGCTCGTGCGTAAGGCCCTCGGGGTCGTCGAAGCGCAGGCCGCCGTCCTCGGCGCGTTCGATCGCCACGTCGTGCGCTTCCAGGCGGCCGGCCCAGAACTCGAGCGAGGAGGCCGACGCGACGCGCCAGACGATCCTGTGCACCATCCCCGCGCCGGCACGCCCGCGAGCGGCGCCGGGGTACTCGAAGAACGTCAGGTCCATCCCCGGCGAGCCGTCGTCGTCGCCGTAGAACAGGTGATAGACGGTCGGGTCGTCCTGGTTGACCGTCCGCTTGACCATCCTCAGCCCGAGCACGCCCGCGTAGAACTCGACGTTGCCGACGGCGTCGCCGGTGATCGCCGTGACGTGATGAATCCCCTCGAGCTTCATCGCAAGCTGACATTATCGCCGCGTGCAGGAAGGCTCGCTGATCGCGCGCTTCGGACGCGCGCGGCGCGATCGACGGCTCGCCGTGCTCGAAGGATTCCATCCGCTGAAGCACGCGCTGCGCTTCGGCGCGAGCGTGCTCGAGGTCGTCTGCCGCGACGTCGCCGAGCTCGACGAGCTCGCCGCGCGGCTCGCGCCCGACCAGGCGGAGCGCATGCACGGGCTCGCGCGCGCGGTCGCGCCGGACGTGTTCGAGCGGCTCGCGCCGCTGCCGCCGACGACGGGCGTGGTCGCGCTCGCCGAGCGCCGCGCCGTCGACGCGGCGGCGGTGCTCGCCGCCGCGCGCCCAGAGCCGGTCGTGCTGCTCGAGGACCCGCGCGACCTCGGCAACTTGGGTGCATGCGTGCGCGTCGCCGCCGCGGCCGACGCGGCCGGCGTGCTCAGCACCGGCAGCCACGACCCGTGGGCACCCGACGCGCTGCGCGGCGCGGCGGGCCTGCATTTCGCGCTGCCGGTCGCGCGAATCGAGCGGCTCGACGCGTTGGGCGCGCACGGCCGATCCGGCGCGCCTGCGCGGACGTTGCTAGCGCTTGACCCCGACGGCGAGCCGCTAGTACCCGGGTTGCTGCCGGCCAGCGCGGTGCTCGCTTTCGGGACCGAGCGCTACGGCGTCAGCGATGAGCTCTTGGCGTTGGCAGACGCGCGCGTGAGCATCCCAATGCGCGATGGCGTGTCGAGCCTCAACCTGGCGACCTCGGTCGCGGCGGTGCTGTTTGCGTGGCGCCTGCGTGCGTGAGCCGCTACGCCGGGTTGGCCTTCGCCCACTTGACGATCTCGCGCGAGTCGAACACGGCGCTGCCGTCGTCGAGCTCGAGCACGGGCACCCAGCGTTTGCCGGTCAGCTCCTGCGCGCGCTTGCGCCCGGCGGTGTCGTTGAAGATCGCCGGCAGCGGCGCGAAGCCGTAGGACTTGACGACCTCGGGATCGTGACCGGCGCCCTTCAGCGCGTGGTAGGCGTTCGCGCAGGGATGTCCGCCGGGGCGCGGCGTCGGGAAAGTGCCCCAGCAGACATACAGCTTCACGAGACGCTCAGCGTCCCTTCCATGCCGGCCTGCCGGTGACCTGGGACGGTGCAGAAGAACGTGTACGTGCCCGGTTTCAGCGTCAGCGTCAGCTTCTTGGAGCCGCCGGTGAAGACGGGCGTCTGGCCGAGGATCTTGCCGCCTTCGGCGACGGCGACGTCGTGTTCGATCGGCGCCATGTTGGTCATCTCGATCGTCACGGCGCCGGCCTTCGCGCTGAGCTGCTTCGTGTCGTAGGCGAGCTGGCCGGCCGGGTTGGCGGCGAGCTTCAGCGTGCTCGTCGCGCTGGCGGCGGGCGAGGAGGGCGGCGCCGGCGTGCCGGTCGTCGCCCTCGGCGATCGCGTGCCGCCGGTCGAGCTCGTCGGCGTCGAGGCGGCGGGGGCGGGTTCGCTGCTCGACGTTTCGGACGGCGCTGTCGAGGCGCTCTTCTGCGAGCTCGACGGCGTCGCGGCGGAGGCGCTCTTCGTGCCGCCGGAGGTGATCACGGCGGTCGAGACGGCGGCGAGCACGAGCACGGCGCTGATCGCGCCGACGGCGCGCTGGCCGGCGAGGCTGCCGGGGAAGTCCGGTTTGCGCAGGCCGAGCCCGAGCGAGACGGTCAGCGCCCAGAGCACGAGCAGGCCGCCGGCGATGAAGAACGCGACTTTGCTCTTCTCGGCGGCGAGCACCGGCGCTAGCTGGACAGCGAGAGCGTGCACGGGCGCGAGCCTAGCCGATGCGCCGCCGGATATGCTGGCCGGCGCGATGACCGACGCGGGGATCGAGGCGGTGCGCACTCCCGAGGAGGCGCTCGAAGACCTGCCGGACTTCCCGTTCGCGCCGCACTATCGCGACGTCGACGGGCTGCGCCTCGCGCACGTCGACGAGGGCGAGGGCGCGCCGGTGATCTTCGTTCACGGCGAGCCGACGTGGTCGTTCCTGTGGCGCAAGGCGATCGTGCCGGTGCGCGACGCGGGCTACCGCTGCATCGCGCCCGATCTCGCCGGCTTCGGGCGCTCGGACAAGCCGACCGACGTCGGCTGGTACTCCTACGACCGCCACACGGCGATCACGGCGACGCTGCTCGAGGAGCTCGACGTGCGCGGCGCGACGATCGTCGTGCACGACTGGGGCGGCCCGATCGGGCTGCGCCTGGCCGTCGAGCACGCCGAGCGGATCGAGCGCCTGGTGATCCTCGACACGGGGCTGTTCACGGGCCATCAGCGGATGACCGACGCGTGGACGGCGTTCCGCGACTTCGTCGAGCGCACGGATGACCTGCCGATCGGCTTCCTCGTGCGCGGCGCGTGCAAGAACGACCCGGGCGAGGACGTGATCGCGGCATACGACGCTCCGTACCCGGACGCGGCGTCGAAGGCGGGCGCGCGCGCGTTCCCGCTGATGATCCCGCGCTCGCCGCACGAGCCGGGCGCGGCGGTCGGCCAGCGCGTGCAGGACGCGCTGCGCGAGGATCGCCGCCCGACGCTGATCCTGTGGGCCGACTCCGACCCGATCCTGCCGCCGCACGTCGGCGAGCGCTTCGCGGCGGCGATCAACCGCCCGCCGCCGCGGTCGATCGAGCACGCGAGCCACTTCCTGCAGGAGGACCAGGGACCGCTGATCGGCGCGCTGATCGCCGAATGGCTACTCGCCGGCTGAGCTCGGAATCTGCGGCTGCTCGGGCGCGCCCCCCAGCCCCGGCTCCGAGCGCGAGGCGCGCATCTCGTAGCCGCGGCGCGTGATCGTGTCGGCGTCGGCGAGCACGCGATCGACCTTCATCGCGCGCGCCATGCCCTCGGAGAGGCGACGCGGCAGGACGGCGCCGAGCACGTTCGTGCGCTTGCCGGACTTCGGCACCCAGACTTCGACGGTGCCGAGCCGCAGCGCCTCGACGATCGCGTCGGCGACTTCGCTCGGCTCGAGGTTCGCGAAGCCGCGCGCCTGCCCGAGCCCGGAGCCGAGCTCGGTGTTGACGACGTACGGCATCACGTAGCTGAGCTCGATCTGCGCGCCCATCAGGCGCAGCTCGCCGCGGACGGCCTCGGTCAGGCCGACGACGGCGTGCTTGGTCGCCGAGTAGGTCGCACCGCCGGGCGCGCCGAACTTGCCGGCCTGCGAGGAGATGTTGACGATGTGTCCGCGGTCGCGCGGGATCATCCGCGCGAGCGCGAGCTTCATGCCAAGGATCACGCCGTGCAGGTTGATGTCGACCATTCGCCGCGCGGTCAGGTCGTCCTCGTCGATGAAGCGGCCGATCTGCATGATGCCGGCGTTGTTGACGAGCACGTCGAGCGGCCCGAGCTCGCGCTCGGACTCGTCGAGGAACGCGGCGAACGAGTCGCGGTCGGTCACGTCGAGCGCGAGCCCGACGGCGCTCGGCCCGAGCTCGGCGGCGGTCGCGGCGGCGGCCTCGGCGTCGACGTCTCCGATCGCGACGCGCATTCCCTGCGCGAGCAGCGCCCTGGCCGTGGCGTGGCCGATCCCGCGGGCGGCGCCGGTGATCGCGGCTGTCTCTCCGGCGAGGATGCGCGGCTGCTTGGCCATGTCGTTCTCCTCCTGTCGTGAGCGGCGGTTGGCTGGACAGCCAGGATAGTCGTCGGGGCGCATCCGGGTAGTAGGGTTGACGCGTGGCCACGTTCGAGTTCGAGGGTCAGCAGATCGCGTACACCGAATACGGCGGCGGCCCTGCGGCGGTCACCGAGCGCGGCACGCGGGGGCGCACGGCGCGCAGCTCGCGTGCGGCGAAGCGGCCGTTGATCCTCGTCCACGGACTGCTGCTCTCGCAGCTGATGCATCGGCCGCTCGCCGAAGCGCTCGCGGCGCGCGGCAACCGCGTGATCACGGTCGACCTGCTCGGCCACGGCTCCTCGGACCGGCCGCGTGACATGTGGCGCTACTCGATGCGCTTCTTCGGCGACCAGCTCGTCGCGCTGATGGACCATTTGGAGATCGACGAAGCGGTCGTGATGGGCACGTCGCTTGGCGCCAACACGGCGCTGAACGTCGCGTTGACGGCGCCCGAGCGGTTGCGCGGGATGGTGATCGAGATGCCCGTGCTCGACAACGCGCTGCTGTGGAGCGCGGTCGCGTTCACGCCGCTGCTCGTCGCGCTGACGTTCGGCGAATCGGCGATGAAGCTGCTCGCGCGCGGCGCGCGCGGCGTGCCGCGGCGCCTCTTGCCGCACTACGGCAACGTCGTGCTCGATCTCGTGCGCCAGGAGCCGGGGCCGAGCGCGGCCGTCCTGCAGGGGCTGTTCTTCGGTCGGATCGCGCCGCATCGCAACGACCGCCGGCGCTTCCAGACGCCGGCGCTGGTGCTTGGGCACCGGCGCGACCCGGTGCACCCGTTCTCCGACGCGGGCATGCTCGCCGAGGAGCTGCCGAACGGTCGGCTGCTCGAAGCCGACTCGTTCGTCGAGCTGCGTCTGCACCCGGAGCGTCTGACGAACGAGATCGGGGACTTTCTCGACGAGGTGTGGTCCAGCGGCGGTCGAGCGCGGCGCGCCTCGGGAACGCGCTCGGCGGCGTCGGTCTCGCGCAAACGCACCTCCGTGACGGCGAAGCGCGCGGCGAAAGGCGCCAAGGCGCCAGCGAAAAGCAAGAGCGCCAGCCGGCGCTAGGCGGTCGGGAAGAGTTCGAGTTCGTCGACGGTGACGTGGCCGGGAGCCTGCGGCGTGCCGACGGACGCGGCCGGTGCGCGGCTGATCCACAGCGTGATGAAGCGGTACGCGCGCCTGGCGGCGAGGGCGAAGGCGCCGTGCCCGGCGGCGAGTTTGAGCTTCACGTGGCGCTTGTGCTCGGCGAACGACGGCGTCAGCGCAACCCACGCGGGGTCGGTGATCGACGTCGGCAGCGTCGCGGCGCTCGAGCCGTAGACTTGCATGGTCATGCCGGGCGTGCTCGTGAGGAGCGCGACGGCGGAGAGCTTGCGCGGCGTGTTGAGGTCGACGACGAGGCCCTCGGCCATCTTCGGCGCGACCGACGGTTCGACGAGCGCGGTCCAGCCGGTCGTCGGGTCGCCGTCGATCGCGAGACTCGGATCGCCGAAGTTGGTCGCGGGGTAGTTGTACGGGTTGTAGGTCTGAGCGGCGTTCGTGTCGAGCAGCAGCGCTTCGGGGTGCGCTTCGCCGACGGGCGCAGGCGTTTCTTTGGAGCTTTTCGGCGTGCTCGTCGTCGGCGCCGGTTCGCCGCCGGCGCCGGTTATCGGCGTGATCGGTTTCAGTTTGACGCTCGGCGCCGGCGTGATGCTCGGCGTCAGCGGGATTTTCGCGGCTTTCGGCAGCGGGATCGCCGGTTTGATCGTCGTCGGCGCGCCGATCTTCGGGGTCGGGGTGGCGCCGGGAACGGGCGTGGTGGGCGTCACGGGAGCGCTCGCGGCGGGTGCGGCGACGCGCGCGACGGTCGTGACGGCGGGCGTGGCTTTGCCGGTTTCTTTGCTGAGCGCGGCGTACGCGGCGCCGGCGGCGCCGGCGACGAGCACGGCGAGCGTCGTCAGGATGACGGCCGCCGAGCGCCAGCTCGGCGTGCGCGAGCTGAGGCTGTCGGGTGCGCCGGCGCCGCACTGCAGGCACCAATCCTGGTCGCGCGCGAGCGGCGCACCGCAGTTGGCGCAGGTGCGGGTGGGCGCTTTCGAGCCGTCAGGCGCACTTGCGGGCGCGCCGCCGCTGGCGCCTGCGGGGGGCTGCTGCTCGGTGGTCGCGGCCGGCGGGTCTGCGAGCGCGGTGGACACTGCAGCGAATTCTAGTGATCGGCCTCGGCGCCCGGCGAGGGTGGGCCGCCGGGGACGATCTCGCGGCCGCTCGGGCGCATCAGCGGGTCGAGCTCAAGCTGCCAGTAATAGCGCGTGAACGCGTGACCGTCGCGGAACTCGCCGACGTGCGGCGCGACGGGATCGCCGGCGGCCATACGGACGATCAGCTCGGGGTAGGTGCGGCCGGGCAGCGCGGCGTAGGCGGGCGCCGGGAAGGCGCCGCCGAAGCGCGTGTTGACGTCGGTGATCGCGACCCCGACGTCGGGGTCGCGAAACACCTGGATCGTCGCGGGGCCGGTGACGCGCAGCGCGTTCATCGCGCGCGCGCCGAGCTCGATCAGCTCGTCGTCGTGGACGGCAGCGCCCTTGATCGACTCGCCGCCGCGCGACTCCAGCATCGTGCGCGGGATCGCGTTGAGGCAGCGCCCGGCGAGATCGCCGAGGCAGTCGATCGAGAGCTCGTCGCCGCCCATCGCGCGCTGGACCATCACCGGCTCTGGCCCAGGTGCGTTCTGCGGCCGATCGGCGATCGGCGCGCGCTCGACGTAGTCGACGAAGAAGCGCGCCTGCGCGGCGTCGCGCGCGAGGTGGATCGAGCGCGCGCCGGAGCCGCGGCGCGGCTTGACGACGACGGGGTAGTCGAGCGCGTCGAGGTCGGCGTCGGGTAGGACGGTCGGCGGCGAGGGCAAGCCGAGGCGCTGCAGCAGCAGGTGCGCCTCGTACTTGTCATACGTGCGGCGGGCGACGTCGGCCGAGGGGACGAACGCGGGCAGGCGGTGTTCCTCGCGTGCGCGCGCGAGCAGCTCGATGTCGAGGTCCGTCAGCGGCAGGACAGCGCCGACTTCATGCGCTTCGCAGAGCTCGCGCAGCGCTTGGACGTAGTGCGGGTCGTCGACGAGCGGCACGGCGGTACGCACGTGCGCGGCGTACTGCGCGGGCGCGAGCGGTGAGGGATCGGCGGCGACGGTGCGCGTCAGCCGCGCGAAGCAGGCGACGATGTCATAGCGCTTGCCGACGCCTGTCAACAGCACGGCGGGCGCGCTCACAGCTCGCCCTCCCAGCCGCCGACGCGGCCCTTGTAGAGGCCGCCGCCGCGGAACACGAGCGGCGGCGTGCGCAGCACGATCCGCAGGTCGAGCAGCGGCGAGCGATGCTCGACGTAGTAGAGGTCGAGCTCGATCCGCTCGCTCCACGGCAGCGACGCGCGGCCGTTGACCTGCGCCCAGCCGGTGATGCCGGGCTTGACCGACAGGCGGTCGTGCTGGCGCGCGCTGTACTGCGCGACCTGCGCGGGCAGCGTCGGGCGCGGTCCGATCAGCGACATCTCGCCGCGCAGCACGTTGAGCAGGTTGGGCAGCTCGTCGAGCGAGGTGCGCCGCAGGAATGCGCCGACGCGCGTGATGCGCGAGTCGCCGGCGTTGACGGCGAGCCCGGCGCCGAAGTGCTCGGCGCCGTCGACCATCGTGCGCAGCTTGAGCATGTCGAACTGCTCGCCGCGCAGGCCGGAGCGCCGCTGCCGGTAGAAGGCGGGTCCGCGCGAGTCGAGCTTGATCGCGACGACGGCGGTGAGCAGGATCGGCGCGCTCAACACGAGCGCGAGCGCGGAGACGACGACGTCGATCAGGCGGCGGATCATCGGGTCCCCTCTGCCGCGTCCCACCAGGCGGTCGTGCCGTGGCGCAGCCAGTCGTACAGGCCGGCGGCGGGCGAGGCGGTCGTGAGCACGTAGTAGCGAGCGATCAACAGCGGGCGCAGGCGCAGCGCGCCGGCGAGCAGCGCGGCGAGCAGCAGCGCGAGCTGGAGCGCGAGCGTGACGAGGTAGAGCGGGCTCGCGCCTGCGGCGACGAGCGCGACGTTGACGGCGAGCGCGAGCGCGTGCAATCCGGGCGTCGCGTAGCGGAGCAGGCGGTGGGAGAAGATCATCAGCGCGTACAGCGGCGGATAGCCGCGGGGCGAGAGCATGCCGCCGCGCAGGACGATCGGCCACGTGTGGCTCATCATCCGCCGCTTGCGCGCAAACTCTCCTAGCAGCGAGGGCACCATCTTCTCGCTGGCGCGCGCGCTCGGGACGTAGACGGCGCGCAGGCCGCGCTTGACGATGTTGAACGGCAGCGAGAGGTCGTGGCCCATGATCGGGTCGACGACGATGTAGGTGTCGCGGCGCGTCGCGTAGATCGCGCCGTTGCCTGCGGTGATCGAGCAGAGGCGGGACTCGAGCGCGCGGACGGCGAGCTCGTAGCGCCAGTAGACGCCCTCCTGGTTGGATGCGCGCGCGCCGACGGCGCTCTGCACGAAGCGGACCTGCCCACAGGCGTAGCCGACGCGCGGGTCGGCGAAGGCGCCGAGCAGCTCGCGCAGCGCGTCGGGCTGCCACTGCGAGTTGGCGTCGGAGAACGCGACGAGCTCGCCGCGCGCGCGCTCGACGGCGCTGTCCTGCGCGCGGATCTTGCCGATACGCGGAAGCTCGAGCACGAGATCGGCGCCGGCCGCGCGCGCGCGCTCGGCGGTCGCGTCGGTGCAGCCGTCGCAGGCGACGATCAGTTGCAGTCGCGCGCGTGGGTAGTCGAGCGCGAGCGCGTCGGCGACCTTCGCGGCGATCACCTCCTGCTCGTCGTGTGCGGCGACGATCAACGTCACCGAACGGTCCGGGGCGCCGGTTTTGGAGGATCGAAGAAGACGGTCCCCGCGCGGCGCGGGCGCGAGCGCACGTACGCTTGCGAGCGCCGCGAGCGCGAGCGCGTAGCCGAGCTGCGTCCACAGGATCAGCGCGACGCACAGCCAGAACAGCACATACAGGACGAGCATGCCCGTGATTCTCGCGGACGCGCGCGGCGACGGCACGACGGGTAGGCTCGTTGCATGAGCTACACGAAGAAGAACCTCAAGGAGACGACGGACAGCGCGCCGAAGTTCGGCCTCGGCGAGCTCGGCGAGGCGCACTTCCCACGCGAGGAGCTCGGCGCCGAGTCGACGGGCCTCGCGTACCAGGTGCTCAAGCCCGGCAAGCGCCAGGCGTTCGGGCACCGCCACGAGAAGGCGGAGGAGGTGTACGTGGTGCTGTCGGGCGGCGGTCGCATGCGGCTTGACGACGAGATCGTCGAGATCGACCGGCTCGACGCGATCCGCGTGGCGCCTGCTGTCAAGCGCGCGTTCGAGGCGGGGCCGAACGGGCTCGAGCTGCTGGCGTTCGGCGCGCATCACGAGAAAGACGGCGAACTGGACAGGGAGTTCTGGCAGGGCTGAGCTCGCGGCCGCGAGCTCAGCGCATCAGCAGGCGCTCGTACAGCGCGAGCGTGCGCGCGGCGATCGTCTCCCAGCCGTAGTCGCCGCGCGCGGCGACGAGCGCGCAATCGCCGAGCCGCGCGAGCGCGGCCGGATCGCCGAGCAGCTCGGCGAGCGCGTCGCGCAGCGCGCCGGCGTCGCCGGGCGGGACGGCGCGCGCGGCTCCACGCGCGGCGACCTCGGCGAAGCCGCCGACGTCGGAGACGAGCAGCGGCTTGCCGAACGCGAGCGCGGTGAACAGCACGCCGGATTGCTCGATCTCACGGTACGGCAGCACGACGAGGTCGGCGCGAGCGAAGTACGCCGGCAGCTCGTCGTCGCCGACGAAGCGCGTGACGAAGCGGACGTTGGCAGGCGCGCGGGCACGCAGCGCGGAGACGTCGATGCGCGGCATGCCGACGACCCACAGCTCGGCGCCGTCAACGCCGCGCCAGGCGTCGAGCAGCACGTCAAGGCCCTTGTACGGGCGCAGCAGGCCAAAGAACAGCACGACGCGCGCGTCGGTCTGGAACGGCGGCGAGGCGGCGGGCTGCTCGGCGAGGTGCGCGAACGCGCCGTGCGGGATGACGTGCACGCGCTCGGGCTCGACGCCGAGCTCGTCGGTCAGCCGCGAGGCGCCGTGCTCGGTGTGCGCGACGATCGCGTCGAAGCGCTCGTACAGCGCGCGCTGCGCGTCACGCCGGCGCGCGCTGCCCTCGCGCGGCAGAACGTCGTGCGCGGTCAGCACGAGCGGGCGCCCGTGCGGCAGCAAGGGACCGTCGAGCTGCTGGACGGCGAGCCACTGGAAGTGGACGACGTCGGCGCGCTGCGCGGCGCGGCGGTAGCGCAGCATGTCGGGCACGTGCTCGGCGAGCTTGAGCACGCGGCGGACGCTCTGGGCGGCGGCGCCTTCGCCGCGCACGCGCGCGGCGAGCCGATAGAACGACTCGACACGGCGGTAGCCGTCGGCGGGCGGCACAGAGCCGTAGGCGAAGCGGCTCGTGACGAGCTCGACATCGGCGCCGGCCGCGCCGAGCGCGGCGCATAGCGCGTGGTCGTACGGCGGCGTGTACGCCGACGGGTCGACGATGTGGACACGCATCGGCGCAGACGATAGGCGTACGCGGGGACCGTCCTGCCCGGCGCCGCGCGTCGGAGCGGGGCCGTATGAAGGTGCGCGTGATGATCGGGCTGATCGAACGAGATAGTTGGAGGCAAGTCCGCCAGGCCGGAAGCCATCGCCACTTCCACCATCCGACGAAGCGCGGCACGGTGACAGTGCCTGGGCATCGCAACGACGACCTGGGTCCCACGATGCGAGCTAACATCCTCAGACAGGCGGGATTGAAGCGATGACCGAGATCGACCAGTACCCAATTCACATCGAAGGCGGTCCGCCGACCAATTACAGCGCTTGCTCGCCGGATGTGCTCGGCTGCGTTGCGGTCGGCGACACGATCGAGGAGTGCGTCGCGGAAATGCGCTCTGCGCTCGCGGCGCATTTCGACGTCATGCGCGAGTACGGCGAAGAGATCCCGGAGCCGTCGGGGCCCGGGGTCTACGTCAGGTACGACGAGGCCGCGTAGCAGGCGCAGGGTAGGGTCCGGCTGGTGCCGGACGTCGAGGTCAGCTACTGCGTCGTGAACACCTCGCAGCGCGAGCTCTTGCTGCGCGGGCTCGACGCGATCGCGCGCGATCGCGCGGCGCTGCCGTTCGCGAGCGAGACGCTCGTGCTCGACAACGGCTCGCGCGACGGCTCTGCGGCGGCGGCCGAATCGCACCCGGCGGTCGATCGTGTGATCGCGCTGACGGAGCGCCGCGGCAAGGGGCTGAACGACTCGCAGCTGCTGCGCGAGGCGCGCGGGCGCTACGCGCTGCTGTTGAACGAGGACTCGGAGCTGCAGGCCGGCGCGACGCTCGCGCTGTGGCGCGCGCTGCAGGAGCGCCCCGACGCGGCGTGCGCCGGCGCGCGGCTGCTGCGCCCGGACGGGCGCGAGCAGGCGTCGGCGTGGCGCTTCCCGTCGCCGCTGACGGCGCTCGTCGGCGCGCTGCTGCTGCATCGGCTGATCACCGTCCAGAGCGGCGGCTCGCGGACGCGTGTGGTCGACTGGTGCCAGTCGGCGGCGCTGCTCGTGCGCCGCGTCGCGGCGGAGCAGGTCGACTATCTGGACCCGACGTTCTTCGTCTACTCGGACGAGGTCGACTTCGCGCGGCGGCTGCGCGACGCCGGCTGGCTGAGCGTGCACGTGCCGGGCGCGGCCGCGATCCACCACGAGCAGCTCTCGACCGACGCCGCGGGAGAGCGGCGGATCGTCGAGCTCGCGCGCAACCGCGACCTGTACATGCGCAAGCACCACTCGGCGGCCGCCGCGCGCGCGGTGCGTTGGCTGACGGCGTGGGCATACGCGCTGCGCGCGCTCGCCGCGTCCGTGCTGCCGGGCCATTCGCCGCGGCGCTACTGGCGCCACGTTACGGCGACGGTGCGACCGCAGCGCGGCGAAGGGCTGCGCGAGGCGGCCGCGCGCTACAACCGCGAAGGCTGAAGCTCGAGCTCGTCGAGCAGCGCGGCGACGACGCGCGCGTCGAGCTGCTCGCCGGCGACGCGCAGCAGCTCGCGCGCCGCGTCCTGCGGCGGGCGAGCGGCGCGGTACGGGCGGTCGGTGACGATCGCCTCGTACGTGTCGCACGCGGCGATGATTCGTGCGGCGAGCGGGATCTGCTCGCCGGCTAGGCCGTCGGGGTAGCCGCCGCCATCCCAGCGCTCGTGGCTCGCGCGGACGGCGGCCGCGAGGTGCTCGAAGGCCGGGATGCGCGCGACGAGCGCACCGCCGATCTCGGCGTGACTGCGCATCGTCACCCACTCCTCGTCGGTCAGCGGCGCCGGCTTGCGCAGGATCTCGCTCGGGATCGCGACCTTGCCGACGTCGTGCAGAAGCGCCGCGTGGCGCACGTCGGCGGCGCGCGACGCGTTGACGCCGAGGCGCATCGCGACGCGTTCGGCGAGCTCGCCGACCTGCTCCTCGTGCGCGGCCGTGTAGTCGTCCTTCGCCTCGACCGTGCTCATCAGCGCGGTCATCGTCGTCGTGAACGTCCGCTCGAGGTCGGCGACGAGCATCGCGCGATGGATCGACGAGCCGAGGTTCGCGGCGACGGCCTCGACGAGCAGCGCGTCGGCCTCGCTCAGCGCGCCCGGCTCGGGCGCCTCGATGTTGAGCACGCCCCAGACGGAGCCGTCGACGAAGATCGGCACGCTCAGCTCGGCGCGCGGGTCGGTCTTCGGGTCGCGCTGCATGTAGTCGGCGTCCTCGCGCGTGTCGTCGATCAGCTCGCTGTGGCCGGAGCGCGCGACGCGGCCGTTGACGCCCTCGTGCAGCGACTGCTCGACGAGCAGGAACTCGGTCATCACCTCAGCGAGCGCGCCGCTGCCGGCGATCAGCCGCAGCGTCTCGTCGGCGTCGAGCCGCTGGATCGCGACAAGGTAGAACGCGAACGTCTCGTGCAGCTCGTCGACGACCAGCCGCACGATCTGCTCGACGTCGTTCGTCGCCGCCAGGCGCGCCGTCAGGCGCGCCGCGAGCTGGAGCTGCGCACGCAGGTACGCGACCTCGCCGGCGGCCGCCATCTGCCGCGCGCGTCCGTCGGCGCGATGGTGGCGCAGCGCCTCCGCACGCCGCTCGCGCTCGCGCGCGCCGGCCGAGCCACGCTGCGCGGGCGCGGATCGACGCTGCGTGACGGCCGTCTCGGGCATGTTGCTCCGCTAATCGGCCACATCCGCCCGGCACTTGACACCGACTGGACGCTTCGGCCCGTCACAGATCCTTCAATGGGTCCTCGGCGTACGCCTCGACGTCGCCGTGCCCCGCGCGGAACGCGGCGACGCGGCGACGGCCGTCGGCGGCCAGCGCGCGCGCCTGGCTGCGCTCGTCGCCGTCGAAGAAGCGCGTCGCCAGCAGCAGCGCCGGCGCGAGCGCGAGCCACAGCGCGCGCAGGACGAACCCGGCGGCGCCGCTGCTGGGCAGCAGCAACTCGCCCGAGACGGCTACGCCGGCGAGGATCGCGCTCGCCTGCGCGAGGCGCCGCCACTGGAACGCGACGGCGAACAGCCGCCGCGTGAGCAGGTGCATGACGAACAGCATCGCGACGTAGGAGCCGCACAGCGCGATCCCCGCACCGGCGATCCCGAGGCCGGCGCCGCCGCGTGGCACGAGCACGAGCAGCAGCGCGATGTTGACGAGCAGCCCCGCGCCGGCCGCCGGCAGGTTGCGCGCCGTCGCGCGCGCGCGGCCGGTGATCACGATCGCCACCTGATAGAGCCCGTACAACGTCCACGCGAGCGCCAGCCACGGCAGCGCGGCGTGCGCGCCGAAGTACTCATGAGCGGCGAGCAGGCGCACGATCCAGCGCCCGAGCAGCGCGACGGCGACGACGACGATGCCCGTCGCGAGCACGAAGTACGTCGTCACGAGCGAGTACAGCCGCGACGCCTCGGCGTCGCTGTCGATCGAGTACGCGAGCGGCGGCCACGCATACTGGAAGCCGCGCACGATCACGAACACGACCGTCGCGAACTGCAGCGCGACCGAGTAGTCGCCGGCGGCCGCATGCGAGTAGCCGCGGTACAGGTAGAAGCGATCGGCGACCTGCAGCGCGTACACGCTCGCGTCGGCCGGCACCGTCGGCAGCCCGAAGCGCAGCATCGCGCGCAGGTCGGCGACGTGCACGCGCAGGCTGAAGCGCCGGCGCAGCACCCACCACAGCCCGAGCACGACGAGCGCCGACGCGCCGAAGTTGCCGAGCAGCAGGCCGCGCGCGCCCTGCCCGGCGACGACGACGAGCAGCACCGTGAACAGCACGGTCAGGCCGACGTTCGCGCCCGACGCGAACACGTACGCGCGCGTGCGCTCGTCGACGCGCAGCTGCGCGTACGCCATCTCGAGGTTCGTGAACGCCCACAGCCCGACGATCGCGCAGTCGATCAGCAGCGGGTCGTCGATCCCGAGCAGCAGCCGCGACAGCGGAGCGGCGAAGACGACGGCGATTAGCGCGGCGGCGCTCGTCGTCCAGGCCACAGCCGCCGTTGCCGTGCGCGCGATCCGCTCGCGCCGCCCGGGATCGTCGTCATCGAAGTAAAAACGGATGAACGCCTCGCCGACGCCGACGCGCAGGAAGATGCTCGCGAGGATCACGGCCGTCAGCAGCGAGTTCGCCGCGCCGTAACCCGCCGGCGAGATGTGACGCGTGTACAGCGGGATCGTGACGAGCGCGATGCCCTTCGCGACGATGTCGCCGAACTGGTAGGCCGCGCCCGTCGCGACGAGGCGCTTCAGATAGTCGCGCACTCCCTGGGAACCTACCGCCGCTCGCGCCTACTCCGGCGCGAGCGCCGCAACCGCGCCGCCGCCGCTCGCCGCGAGCGCCCGCTCGCCTCGCTGCTCCTCGCCCAGCCCGTTGCGCCCGAGCGCGACGCCGATCCCGAGCAGCGTCCACGTGATCGGGTCCTCGAGGAAGTCGGCGTACGTGAACGTGTGAAGGACGAGCGCCGCGAAGCACGCCGCGATCGCGATCTGAGGCGGCGAGCGTCCTGACCCTTTGAACAGCGTCAGGAACGCGACGACGAGCAGCGCGACGTACAGCGCGAGGCCGACGATCCCCTGCTCGGCGGCGACCGTGATCGGGATCGTGTGCGACGCCGACGTCGCGTTCTGCGCGCCCGTCTTGGAGTGCCGTTCGTACTCCTTCTGGAACGACCCCGAGCCATACCCCTGAAGCGGATGTTTCGCGAACAGCTCGAGCCCGCCTTCGACCAGCTTCGCGCGCCCGTTCGTCGCGTTCTGCGTCGATCCGCCGCTGCCCTTCAGCCCGAAGTGCAGGCTCGCCGGCGCGAGCAGCACGACGAGCAGCGCGGCCACGACGAGCACGCCCGACACGTACGACGTCACGAGCGCGTCCCAGCGATACGCCGCGAGTATCGCGAGCCCGAGTAGCAGCGCCGCGATGCTCGACTGCGAGAAGCTCGTCACGAGCCCCGCGAGCAGCCACAGCAGCACGACGCCAGCGAGCAGCACGTCGCGCTCGCGCTTACGCCACAGGACGATTGCCGTCAGCGCGATCATCACGAGCGCGAGAAAGCGCCCATAGATGTTCGGGTCGAAGAACAGCGAATTGACGCGGAAGTAGTTGTCGTACTCGTTCGCCGCGACGACCTTCGGGTTGAGGAACAGTTCCTTGCGCGCGTACTCGACGAAGCCGATCCCCGCGAACACGACCGCGAGCGCGACGGCGAGCGCGAGGCAGCGCAACAGCAGCTCGCGCGTCCAGCGCACGTCGCGCAGCAGCACGAACAGCAGCGCGAACGGCACGTAGAAGAACGCCAAGTTCTCGCCCGCCTTCGCCTTGTCGTCCGTGTACAGCGCCTGCAGCGCGTACAGCACGATCGACGCGAGCAGCAGCCACTCGATCGTGCCGAGGGCACGCTCCTCGCGCGCGAGCAGTCGCGGCAGCAGGTGCGCGATCGTCCCCGCCGCGACGACGAGGTACAGCGGGATCAGCAGGTTGACCGTGCGCCCGTCGGCCGAGATCGGCAGGCGAAACGGGAGTGCGAGGATCGCC